>AYNO01000051.1 GCA_000500915.1 Rhodobacter sp. CACIA14H1 | reverse complement strand
CGGGTCGCCCGCCGTCCGGGGGGCGGCTGCCGGCGTCGGCCGGGCTGGCGGTCAGTGGTCGTCGTGGGCGTGGTCGCGGTCGATGATGTAGCGCTTGTCGCAATAGCCGCACTCGACCCAGCCGGTATCCTGCGGGATGGTCAGCCAGACGCGGGGATGGCCGAGTGCGCCTTCGCCCCCGTCGCAGGCCACTTTCCATGTGGTGACGACTTCGGTTTCGGGGGCGTCGATGGGCATTGGGGCAACCTTTCCTTGAAGCGCAGCCATTCTAACCTGTGGGGCGGGCGGGGCAAGGGGTGGCGGGCAGGTGGCGGGTGGCGGGTCAGCCCCCGATCATCCGCGACCGGCCCTTCAGCGCCGCGAGCCACATCAGCCCGTGCACGGTGGCGCGGGCGGGGAGGTATTCGGCGGAGACGAAGCCCGGATAGCCCGTGTCGTCCAGTTCGGCGCAGAGTCCCGTGAGGTCGAAGCCGCCGCCGCCCGGTTCGTTGCGGGAGGGGAAGCCTGCGATCTGGATGTGGTTGATGCGGGACTTGTGCCGCGCCCAGACCGCGTCGGCGTCGCCGTGGATGCGGGCGGCGTGCCAGAGGTCGAACTGGATGCCGAGGTTGGGCAGTGCGAGGTCGTCCACGATCCGCGCGGCCTGGTCGAAATCGTTGAGGAAGTAGCCCGGCATGTCGTCGGGGTTCAGCGGTTCGATCGTCAGGTGCAGGTCGGGGGCCTGTGCGGCCGCCCATGAAAGGTTGTCGCGGTAGGTGGCTTCGGCCTGTTCGCCCTTCGCCACGCCCGCCATCACATGCACCCGCCCCGCGCCGAGCTGTGCGGCAAGGTCGGCGGCGCGGAGGAAGCTGTTGCGGAAGGTGCCTTCGGAGCCGGGCACGGCGGCATGGCCGCGGTCGCCCGCTGCCCAGTCGCCCGGATGGGTGTTGATGAGCGCGAGCGGCATTCCGGCCAGTGCGGCGTGCCAGTCCCGGGCGGGACTGTCATAGGGAAACAGCACCTCGACCCCGTCGAAACCCGCTTCGCGCGCCAGGTCGGGGCGGGCGAGGGGCGGGACTTCGGTGAAGAGCATCGTCACATTCGCGGCGAAACGGGGCATTCAGGGGAGGTCTTCCGAGGGAATCATCGGGAAGAACCTGCCCGATGACCGGATACCAAACCAGTCCTTTCCCTGAAATTGACCGTGTTTGCACAGATCGACCATGCGGTAGAAGGATTTGCGGTCGATCAGCGCCTCCAATCCGGCGCGGATGTGGATGTAGGGGGCGGGTTCGCCGGTCACCGGATCGCGGGTGACGCGGAGCGGGTGGTCGTCGTCCAGCGGCACGCTGTCGCCCACCTGCGTGGTGAAGGTGAGGGTCTGGTCATGGCCTTCGCCCGTCACGTCGAAATCCACCGCGACGAAGGGGGCGTCGTCCACGATGATCCCGACCTTTTCGACGGGGGTGACGAGGAAGTAGCGGTCCCCTTCCTTTTTCAGGATGCCGGAGAAGAGTTTGACCAGTGCGGGGCGGCCGATGGGGGTGCCTTCGTGGAACCATGTCCCGTCGCGGGCGATGCGCATGTCGATGTCGCCGCAGAAGGGCGGGTTCCAGAGATGGACCGGCGGGAGGCCCCTGCCGGAGGCCGCCTTTGCCGAGGCGGCGAGGCCTTCTGCCGAGGGGGCTGTGCCTTTCTTCGCTTCCACGTCCGTCCTTTCTGCCGCTGCCGCGCCGCGTGGTGCAGGACTACACAAGGCGGGGGGCGGCGCAAGCCCGTCGCGGGTCTGCGCGGCGGTCTGCCGGGGTGAACGCACGGGCGGGGGGCAGGGTTGCGCAGGGGCATCCGGCAGGCCCGGCACGGTCCGGTGAGGCGCGGATGGCGGGGCCGGACGGGGTGTCCGGGGGTGGTCGGGACGGCGCGTGGCGGCGGCCTGCGCGGGGCCCTTTGGCGCGGGCTGCGGCTGCGGAAATTCTCCATCCGGATAATTCGCGGAGGGGCCGGAAAGCGTGCGAAAAGGCGTCTTGCACCTGCTGCAAAAATGGTCGAAAAGAAAACTACCGCACTAGTTGATTTATCCTAATTGCTGCTCACGGATACCATTGTTAATCTTTTATACTGAAGGCATAACCGGGTCGCCCTGACCCGGTCCCGACGGCCGGATTTGCGCCGGGCTTTCGGAGAACGGATCGGAATTTCATACGTTGTGCTTGGCCTCGGTTGCGGGCCGGCGGAAGAGTTGCATGAAACAGGACGTATTGGTGCCCACTGAGATGACAGAGCCGCTCGGACTGGGGGAACTCATCGACGATTTCGTCGGCGGCGTTGCACGGTTTGATATATCCTGCATCCACGTTTTTTCCGAAGCGGGGCCGCCCAGGCTGGTGCATGACGGGCTGGGCGGGCGGGTCGCGCAGGAGAACCGCGAGCTGTACGAAAGCGGGACCTACATCCTCGATCCGACCTACCAGCACTTCATCGCGGGGGCGGAGAGCGGGTTCTTCGCCGGGGCGGATCTTGTCGCGGCGCGGACGACGGCGGGCAAGCTGCTGTCGGTCGGGGCGTTCCATCCGCTGCTGTCGCTGGACCCTGACGGGGTGGCGGGGCATGTGGCCTTCATGGAGCGGGTGGAGGGCGGAGCGGTCGCCTATTCGGTGCTGCGTCTTGCGGGACGCGCCGCGTTTTCCCCCGAGGAGGAGAGGCGGCTGAGGGAAAGTGCCAAATATGTCGGGCACCTGTTGCGCCGGTTCGCGCCTGCGGTGGCGGCGGGCGGCACGGCTGCGGGGCCGGGGCGGAACGTGGACTGGGTGCTGGAGGACCTGCTGGCGCGGGACCTGCCGCCGCGCCAGTGTTCGGTCGTATGCCTGTCGCTGCAGGGCTATTCGCTGGACGATATCGGCATCGCCCTGAACATTTCGCCCAACACGGCGCGGGCGCATCTGCAGGGGGCCTATCGCCGGCTGGGGGTGCGCAACCGGGGCGAGGTCTTTGCCATCATCCTTGACCGGATCGGGGTATCGCTCGGGTCCGGATTGAATTCGGGGCCGGTTGCCCCTGCGTCGCGTGCGCCGGAACGGGCCATGCGGCGGGCTGGCCGATAAAATCATTGTGATAATTTAAGGAGTCCGGTCCGGACAGTCCGGCCCGCCGGTCCGGATTGTGCTGCCATTTTCCTGCCGGAGCGCCGCGGGGCTAATGTGGCTTTTTTGTGTTCCGATTTACCAGAATGAGTTAATTCTAGTTAATTTGTCATACTTTTATGGTCTGCTTTCCTGTGGAATAAAAGCTGCATTGAAGTCGTCCTTAAAATCCGGGCGTGCCTTGGGACTTATTGCCGGAATTGCCCGGAATTGCCGGGCGGTGCTGTCGTGGCCCGTGGCGCGGAATCCTGACCTGCGGATGGGAGATGTGCATGAATCGGCTGAACAAATCGTCACGGAACGACATCGGCGGGCGGGTCCGGTCCGGCACGGAGGAGGCGCGGTCGCGCTGGGTGCGGGTCATGCCGGTGCGGGGGGCGGGGAATTCGCCGAACATCCAGCCCAATTCGCAGGTCTGCATCGTCGCGCGGTCGCTGGGAAGCGCGGGGCCGATGTCGGAATGGCTCGCTTCGCTCGGGGTCGCCGTGAATGCGACCAAGGACCTGACCGGGGCGATTGCCAGCCTCCGGGGTGACTACGGGATGTGGGCGGCGGTGGTGGTCTTTGCGGATGGTTTCGGCGGGCCGGTGGAATGTTTCGACCTGCTGCGGCTGCTGCGCGAGGATTGCCCCGGGCTGCCGCTGATCGTGGTATCGGCGAGTTTCGCGGAGAGCGACTTTTCGGCGGAGCGGCTGCCGCTGTGCGATGTCTGCCTGCGCGAGCCGGTCGATCTGGCCGAGATGACGGCGGCCTGGGTCTGCGCGATGGAGAACAGCCGGAAATGGCGGCAGTTCAAGTTCGAGCTTCGGAAGATGGCGCTGCGGGCCTATCGGGATGGCGGGCCGGAGGCCGGTTTCGGCTTCGGGATGGAGGAGGACGGGCCGGATGCCTTTGGCGGTCCCGTCGAGACGATGCCGTTGCCGCCCGCGGCGGCGGCGGGCTGACACCGTGCCGGAGGCGTCACCGCCCGGGCTGCCCCCGCCTCCAGTGGCGAAGGCCGGGTTTCTCTGGCGCATGGTGGAGCGCCGGAGGGCAGAGGCGGCGGGGCCGTTCCGTCCTCCGGCGCGGCCGCTGTCCTGCGGGGCGGCGGGCGGGGCTGGACAGGGGACTGCGGCCTGGGTGCAGATGCATGGCGCGGCGGGGCGGTCGGTCTTTGTGATCGGGCCGGTCGGAGATGCCGCGGTGCGCCGCTTCGCGTTGGCGATGCATGGGCGCGGGTGGTCGGTCGACCTGTGCGACGATGCGGAGGCGGCGGTGGCGAGCGTCACAGGCCGCCCGCGCGGCTGGCACATGGTGGCGCTGTTCGGCAGCGCCGGCGATTTCGGTTCCCTGTGGGACGAGGCATGGGACGAGCTTTGCGCGGCCCTTCCGGCACTGCCGCTGTTGCGGTTCCACCGCGAGGGCGGTGTGGTGCGGCGGATCGATGTGCGAAATATGCGGAACATGCCGAGGTCCCTGCCCGGGCTGCAGCGGAGCGCAGCGGGCAATCCTTAGCGCCATGCGCTTGCACTTCCTTCGTATCGGGTGCGGGTGGCCGTAACGCGGGCGTCCCGCCCTACGGTGCGCTTCGCTACGCGGTTGCGACAAACCGTTTCCGGACAATCCCTGCGATAGCTGCTGCGAGATAGCAGCGCCGGATCAATCCCTTTCCTGACTGTCGGAGTCGAACCTTTCCCCAAGCGCATAGCTGCGGCGGGGCGCGGTGGTTCCGTGTCGTGATTGCTCTGGCCCATCAAAGGGTGAGCGATCATGAACGTGGGCGGATTGGCCGCTTTGCACGCCGGGAAGGCGTGTCTCCGGGCCATGGCGGTCCTGCTGGCGGTGGCGGTGTTCGCGCCGGTCCAGCGGGCCGAGGCGATGGAAGTGCGCAAGGATATGGGCGGTTCGGTCGAGGAGCGGCTGGCCGAGATCGCCCGGCTGGAGCAGGCGGGGACGCCGGTGCGGATCGTGGGGACCTGCGTTTCGGCATGCACGCTGTATCTGGGCCTTTCGACGACCTGCGTGAAGCCCGGGGCGCGGCTGGGCTTTCACGGGCCTTCGACGCGGTTGCGGGGGCTGCCGCTGCCTTATGAGGAGTTCGAGCGGCTGTCGCGCCTGATGGCGGAGAAGTATCCGCCCGCGATCCGCGCCTGGTTCATGGCCGAGGCGCGGATGGTGACGGGCGATTACATCACGATCAGCGGGGCCGAGGCGATCCGTCTGGGGGCGCGGCCCTGCGCCTGAGGCGGGGGGACGTGCGGCGGGGGCGTCGGGTCACGCCTCTTCGCCGTAATAGCCGTAGCGGGAGTAATAGCCGTAGCGGCTGTCGCCCCGTTCCTCGAGGTTGAGGACGCCGACATAATGCGTGTCGCCGTCGCGGTGGGCGCGGAGCTGGCCCATGCACTCGCGCACCTCGCCCTGCGTTGTGGTGGCGTAGCGGACGACGTGGATGATGGCGTCGGCGTGGTGGGCAAGATAGCGGGTGTCCACGACAGGCAGGAGCGGCGGGCTGTCGAGGATGACGATGTCGAAGCTGCGCACGGCCTGCCGGATGAGGGAACGGAACGCCTCGCTGTTGAGGAGCTGGTCGGTGGGCGCGGAGCTGCGCGGACCGGCCGGGATCACGACGAGCGGTGAATAGGGGTCATGCGTCGGCTGGATCACCGGCGGGCCGGAGTCATCGCCGGGGGTGATGAAGTTGATGAGGCCGGGCCCTTCGGCAAGGCCGAGGCGCGGGCCGATGGTCGATTTGCGCATGTCGGCATCGATCAGCAGGGTCTTTACCCCTGCCAGCGCATAGGTGCGGGCCAGCGCGATGGCGGTGGTCGATTTGCCTTCGGCCTGGAGCGCGGAGCAGACGAGGATCACCTTGCCCTGCGTCCTGCCTGCGGGGTCGGGGCTGTCGTCCCTACGGCTGCGGTTGCCCATCAGGCCGACATCGATGGCGGCGCGGAGTTTGCGGAAGTTTTCGGCATAGAGCGACATGGGCGTGTGGATGACCATTTCGGCCGGATCCTCGCCCGACCGGGCCTGATCGAGCGACACGAAGGTGGCCGGAACGGGGGCTTGCAGGATGTTGGCGAGCTGGCTCGCCGAGACGATGCCGCCGATGTAGAATTCCTTGACGAAGGCCAGCAGCGAGCCGAGGCCGATGCCGCCGATCAGGGCCATGGCAAGGATGAGCCGCGTGTTCGGCGAGGCCGGGCGCTGGGAGGGCAGGGCTTCCGAGACGACGCGGGCATCGGCGATCTGGAGATTGGCAAGGGCGCCGAGGTCCTGCTCGCGGGCGAGCAGCGTCTGGTACTGGTTGCGGGCGGCGGTGGCGCCCTGCTGGAGGTTGAAGAGTTCGGCCAGCATCCCGGCGGACATGTCGGATTCCAGCAGCAGCGAGCGGAGCTGGTCGCGGGCCTCGGTCTCGCGCGTGTCGATGGTGGCGAGGTCTTCGGTCAGGACGCGGAGCGTGGCGCCGGATTGCGCGGCAAGGTCGGCGTCGATTGCATCGAGTTCGGCGCGCAGGTCGCGTGCCGTCTCGCCCCCGGTTTCGGCGGTGCCGAGGCGGGTTTCCAGTTCCTCGCGCTGGCGGGCCAGTTCGGCCAGCGCCTCGTCCCCGAGGGTGGTGGCGACGGCTTGCCAGTTTCCGGCCGCCTGTGCCGTCTGGGCCGTGGCGATGCGGGTGCGGGCGTCGGAGCGGGCCTCCTTGGTTTCCTGCAGGCGGGCGCGGAGGACGGCAACGGCCGGGTCGCCGGTTTCGGTTTCGAGGCGGGTCAGGTTGTCTTCGATGAAGCTGTTGATCGCGGTTTCCGAGGCGGCGAGTTCCTGCTGCGCGGTGTCGATCTGGCGGCGCAGGACATCGCGGGCCGAGATGGTGGCTTGCGTCTTGGTCTGGACCTGCCGTTCGATATAGACGCGGGCGTAGATGTTGGCGATTTCCGCGGCCCGGTCGGGCGAGGCGGAGGAGACGGAAATGGCGATGAGGTAGGTCAGGCCGCGCCTGCGGACGCTGACGGAATCCTGCAGCTTGCGCAGCGTTTCCTTGACCAGATCGGCCTGCGCCGGCGGCGCGGCGGGGGCGAGGCCGATGAGCCTGCGGATGCCGTTCGCGTCGAGGTCGGTGCCGATGGCGATGCCCAGCCGTTCCAGCCAGCCCAGTTGCGGGCCGAATTCGGGGTCGGTCACGAGGCCCGCCGCGCGGACGACCGCCAGCGCGGTGGCTTCGGAGCGGAGGATTTCCACCTCGCTGTCCACGCGGGAGTTGAGGATCGCGCTCTGTTCCTGCGCGGCGCTGGTGGGGTCGAGCAGGTTGGCGCTGCGGCCGTCCACCTGGATGAGGACGGTGGAGGTGTAGATGGGCGTGGCCGTGAGCAGGTAGGCCAGCGCCAGACCGGCGAGGAGGGCGACGGTCGCCGCGAGCAGGCGGCGCTGGCGCTGGAGGATGGCCAGCATGGCCTTGAGGTCGATGTCAGTGCTTTCCAAGGTGGTTTCCTTCGAGGTCGCCGGTGCGGCCGGGACGGGGATGCGGCGCCGTCCTGCGGGGCAGGGTCAGCGCGATGATGGTTGGCGGATGGCCGGGGGCGATCCGGAGGCAGGAGAGGCGGCCGGTGCGGTAGGCCCCGGTATCGACGCGGATGCGGGCGGCGGCGGGGTCCGGCGCTTCGGTGATGACATGGCCCTGCACGAGGCGGAGGTCGGGGGGGATGGGCTGCGCGTCGTGGCTGCCCTTGCCCCAGAGCAGGACGGAGGCCGGTTGCGCGTCCTGCGGGAGGGCGGGGTCGTAGCCCGCATGGGTCAGCATGTAGCGCAGCCCGTCCATGGACAGGGTGATGCCCTGCGGGAGGGAGCGGAGCCATGCGCTGTGCCGGTCGGGGATATGGGCGGCCACGGTTTGCAGCGCACGGCGTTTCGGCAGGGCGGCAAGGTCGGAGCGCGACAGGGACAGGCCGTAGGAGAGCAGCGTTTCGAACCCCCCGCTGTCGATCCAGTGCGCATGGGCCTGCGGCCGGGCGAGGAAATCCAGCATCATGCTTTCATGGTTGCCGAGGATGGCCTGCACCCATGGCGCGTGGCGGGGCGACAGCAGGAGGTCGATGACACCTGCCGATTCCGGGCCGCGATCGATCGCGTCGCCCAGCAGGATCACGCGCGGGCGCAGGCCGAGGCGGTCTGCGTCCTGCGTGATGCGGTCCAGCAGGGCCACCAGTTCTGCACGGCAGCCGTGGACATCGCCCACGGCATAAATGGCGTCCTGCGGCTGGCCCAGATCGGTGATCCTTGGCGCATCGGCCGCCGGGGGGGCGGCCGTTCCGGTCAGGTTGCGCCAGAGGGCGGCGAAGGGGCGGATCATGCGGCGCGGTCCTCGCCCAGGGGCCGGGGCCGGCCTGCGGTGGTGCGGAAGGGGGGCGTCAGGGGCAGCGGCGCCGGGGGCAGGTCGGGGCGCTGGAGCCTGGTGCCGGACCTTGCGCCGCGACGGCCCAGCCCCGTGCCGAGGATCGCCACGAGGAGATAGGCATTGGCCGGTATCTCGAAGCTGAAATCGCCGAGGGAGTGGATGGCGGCAAGGACGAGCGCCCCGATGCCCGCCCCAGCGATCCCCGCGCAGCCCTGCGGGTCGCGCATCCGGCGGGCGAGGCGGACGGCCACCAGCAGCAGCAGGATGACGGGAAGGGAGCCGGCGAGGAAGCCGAATTCCGCCCAGAGCGCGAGGTAGGTGTTATGCGCGAGGTCGTAGCTGACGGGGGCATCCAGCGGCGGGGCGCGGAAGGTTTCGAAGGCCGCGCCGAAGGCATCCATGCCGTAGCCCAGCAGCGGGCGTTCGGCGATCATCGTGACGGTCTGGCGGTAAAGGGCGAGGCGGTAGTCGCCGTCGGCCGAGGTGAAGATCAGCCGGTCCAGCACGCCTTGCCCGCCGAGGCCGGCGATGAGGGCGGCGATGGCAGCAAGGGCGAAGGAGGCTTCGGCCAGAAGGCGGGCGGGGGACGCGCCGGAGGTGAAGCGCAGGATGGCGGCGGTGGCGGCAAGGCCGGTCAGGCCCGCGACCAGGCCGAGGCGCGATTGCGTGGCCACGAGGGCGATGACGAGGAAGGACATACCCAGCAGGATGAACAAGCCCTGAAAGCCGATCCTTTGCAGCGTGCCGGGGCTGCGCGAGGTGCGGATGGCGTCGCGGCGGGTGCTTTCCGCAAGGATGCCGCAGCCCAGAACCAGCCCGAGCGAGAGGAAGGTTGCCAGCGAGTTGCGGTTGACGAAGGTGCCGGTGGCCGAGCCGAGATAGGCGGTCTTTTCCTGCCAGAGCGCCGCATCGCCCAGAAGCTGCAGCGCGACCAGCGCCCAGACCGCCTGCGCCACGATGCCCGCAAAGACGATGCGGCAGAAGAGGAGGATGCGGTCGCGGCGGGTCGCGATTTCCATCACCAGCGCGGCGAGGAGGATGTAGCCGAGAAAGCGCAGGATGCCCGCGAACCCCGCATCCGGCAGGACCGAGATGGTGTGGGCGCCCGACAGTTCGGGCGGCACGGGCAGGAGCGACGCGGGAAGGCCCTGCGCCACGGGCAGCAGTTGCACCGCCCCCCAGAGCGGCAGCAACAGCGCGAGGAGGAACAGCTTGCCATGGCGCAGCAGGCGAGGGCGCATCGCGGGCGCGATCTGCCATGTCCGGAGGAGGACCGCCATGGCGAGAAGGCCGAGGAACGCGGTCCAGACCAGCCAGAGTGCCGCCCGGTTGGAGGCGAGGGGCACGGCCGAGAGCGGGACGAAGAGGCCGAGCGCGACGGCGAGCCGGTCATGCAGGACGGTCAGGGGGGAAGCCTGGCGGGATGCCATGTCAGCCTGCCTTTGCGGTGGCGTCACGGAGGGCGCGGAGGAAGTCGGTGCGCACCGCGCCTTCCTGGCGGTCGGCCACGCTGCGGATGCCCGCGCGCAGGTCGGGATGGGCGATGTAGAGACGCGCCACCTCGTCCCGGCCCCATCTGTAGGAAAGGGCGGCGGCAAGATCCGATTCGGCGGGTCCGGCCAATTCCGGCGGTCTTTCGCCGGACCGGGCATAGGATTCCAGCCGCATCAGCAGGGGCCATGGTTCATACGGTGCCGCAATTCGTGCAGCGCGATATTCAGCTGCCGAAATTCGGGGCAGGGATGAAATAACCGAAACGGCGCGGGCGCGGCCATATGCCGGGGCACGTTCCAGAATTGCGTCTGAAACGGACCGGCAGCCCGCGCGGACCGCATTGGCCGTGGCCGCGTTCTGGCGGAGGGCCGGAGCGGTGGTCAGGACACGACCGCAGGCTGTGAGAAGGTCGCGCGTCGATCTGGCGCTGCGGGGGGCCGGAAGGGGCGCACCGGAGGCCAGCCGTTCGATCTGGTCGGTCGTCGTGCCGCGCAGGAGATAGGCGACCTGATACTCTTGCGCGAATAAATAAAGGGAAAATGACATGGTCAACGCGCAGGATGAAAGAAAGGTGACGCGGAAGGGCATGGACATCATGGTTCTGACTCTCTGGCTCGGTCGGCGTGGTGCGGGCCTGTCCGTCGGGCCGAATATATGACCTGAGGTTGAGTATGCTGTTCTTGTATTAACTATCGTTCCTGTTTTGGCAAAAGTGGAAATCAATTAATACTTGTATTTTTATACTAGTCCGCGTGACTCCTGCATTAATACGAAAATGCTATATTTACTTATTGCAGTTACGTGTCCATTTTATGAATTATTAAATCCATTGAAAATACACAGGTGCTGAAATGAAGCGTCGTTCAAATTGGCAGAATCGGACGGTTATTCCTGCGGTCCTTCTGGCAGCCAGCCTTGCCGTTTCGCCGGTTTCGGTCCGGGCGCAGGTGGCGGTGCCCGTCGATGCGGCCGCGCTGCAGGATGTGCTTGCGAGCTGCGAGACAGAGGACGCGTGCCTCGCCGCGATCGAGCAGTTCATCGTCCGTCTCTCGGCGCTGAATCCCGGCGTGCCGGTCACCACGGTCGTGGCATCCGTCGCGTCGGCGCTGGTGTCCGCTTACAACGCGGGCGCGGTTCCTGCGCGGGTGGCGCAGGTCGCGCTGGTCGCGGTGTCGCGCGCTGCGGCGGCACGGGGCATGACGGAACTGGCCCAGACGTTGCAGCAGGCCGTCACGGTGGTCGCGGCGGGGGATCCGATCGATCTGGATGCCGTTGCCGAGGGCAGCGCCAGCCCCGCCTGACGCGGCCGTCCGGCCCGCCGGCACCCTTTCTTCTTGATCCGTTCGCGGATGGCGCGGCCATCCGCCCGTTTCCCCATCCCTGACGGAAGGCGGTCCGCAGACCGCCGCAGCACCCCGTGTCCGGCGGTGACCGGTGACGCATGGCCGGAGGTGCCGCCGTCGCCCGTCCCCTGCCGTTTGCAAAGGAGATCCGACGATGACCTATCAGCACACGAGCGCCGAGAGCGTGACGGCATCCCGGCTTGCCCAGACCGGCTTTGCCGATGCGGCGGGACGCCGGCAGGGGCTTTATGCCGCGGGGGGGAAGCGGGCGCTGGACATCGCGCTGGTCGTGCTGATGGCGGGGCCGGTGCTGGTGCTGGTTGCGGTGCTGGCCTTCTTTGCGGCGCTGGACGGGGCATCGCCCTTCTACGGGCATCCGAGGGTGGGGAAGGACGGGCGCGTCTTCCGCTGCTGGAAGCTGCGCAGCATGGTGCGGGACTCGGCCGCGCGGCTGGAGCGGCATCTGGCCGAGGATCCGGGGGCGGCGCGGGAATGGGCCGAGACGCAGAAGCTGACGCATGATCCGCGGGTGACGCGGGTGGGGCGGTTCCTGCGCAAGACCAGCCTGGACGAGCTGCCGCAACTGTGGAACGTGCTGCGGGGGGACATGAGCCTTGTCGGGCCGCGGCCCGTCACGGAGGGCGAGCTGGACCGCTACGGGGCGGAGCGCCGCGCCTATCTGGGCGTCCGGCCCGGCATCACCGGCCTGTGGCAGATCAGCGGGCGCAACGACATCAGCTATGCCGAACGCGTGTCGCTGGATGCCCGCTATGCCCGCGAGGTGGATCTGGCGATGGATCTGCGCATCCTCGTCATGACGGGGCCTGCGGTGCTGAAGCTGACGGGCAAGTGACATTGGACCCGGTGGCGGACAGTCATGGTGCCGGTTCGGTCGGTGCTGGCGGCGCTGGTGGCGCGGCGCAAGCGGGTGGTGACGCTGGACGAGGCCGCGCTGGCGGCCGAGATGCAGCGGCTTTGGGAGGTGATGGCGTCGGCCGGTCTGCGGCCGGACGGGGTCGTGGGGATCGCCACGGGCGGGGTGCGCTGCGCCGAACATCTGCGCGGGCGCGTCGCGGGCGGGGTGATGACCTGTGCGATGCGGCGGGCGGGCACGGCGAAGAAGCGACGGTCGCCGCTGGTCGGGCTGCTGGCGCGGATGCCCTATCTGCTGACGGACGAGTTGCGGCGGGCCGAGGATGCCTTGCTGGAGCAGAGGGCAGCGGGGGGGCAGGTGCCGGTGGCGACCGGTGCGCTGCTGGCGGATGTGGCGGCCATCGCGGCGCGGGTGCGGGCCGAGGGGCTGCGGACGCTGGCGGTGATCGACGATGCGGTGGACAGCGGCGGTACGCTGGCCTGCGTGATGGCGGCGCTGCGCGAGGCGCTGCCGCCCGGGACGGTGCTGGTGAGCGCCGTCGTGACCCAGACGCGGCCGGAGCCGCTGGTCCGTCCGGATTTCCGGCTGCACGATCAGGTGCTGTGCCGGTTCCCGTGGTCCTTCGATTTCCACGGGGCGTGACGGTGGGATTGCGGCATGTCCTGTTCTGCGATCTGGACGGCACGCTGGTGCTGGACAATTCGTTTCACATCTTCCTGTCGGCGCTGTGGTCGGCGGCGGGGCCTGCGGGGCGGGCATCGCTGGCGCTGGCGCTGGGGTTGCGGCTGGCGGGGCGGGCCGGTGGCGGGCATCGCGGGATGAAGCGGCGGGTGATGGGCTGGTTCGCCCGTCAGCCCGTGGCGTGGCAGGAGGCGGTCGCGGCGCGGACGGTGGCACGGTTGCGGCCCACGCTGTCGCGGCCGGTGCTGGCCGTGCTGGAGGAGGCGCGGGCGGCGGGCGGGACGGTCGTTCTGGCGACGGCGGCGCCTGCGGTCTATGCGCGGCATCTGGCGGTGGAGATCGGGGCTGCGGCCTGCATCGCCAGCGACGGCACGGGGCGCGGTTTCGTCGAACGGTTGGCGGGGGCGAAGGCCGAAGCCTGCCGCGACCTGCTGGCCGCCCTTCCGGGTGGGCGGACGGGATGCGTCGTCACGGTGCTGACGGACCATGCGGATGACCTGCCGCTGCTGGCGATGGCGGACCGGATCGTGTTGCAGGCAGAGGCGGCGGAGGCCGAGTCGATCCTGCGGCGCCTGCCGGACGGGGCGGGGGAGGTGACGGTGGTCGATCCCTGCGCGGCGCAGGCGGGTGGGGGCTTCTGGCTGTGGTTCGATGACCGTCCGGTGGGGCCTCTGGACGTCTGGGAGGTGCGGATGGCGCTGAGCAAGCACCGTCATGCCGCGATCCATGCGGGCGGGGGGCGCTGGCGGCGCATCCTGCCGGGGCAGGCGCTGGAACCGGCGGGGCGGCGGGTGGATTGCCCGCGCCCGCCGTCATCGGCGGCACGGCTGGGGCTGCATCTGCGGCGGCGCGTGCTGCGGGATTTCCTGGGCATCTATCACTGAGGGTTTCGGGTCATGCGGTGCATTGCGGTGGCGGATTACCGGGAGAACCCGTCCGAGGGCATCAATGTGGTGTCGCGGACGCTGGTGGATGACCTGCGGGCGGCGGGGCACGAGGTGCGGGTGCTGCATCCGGACCGGCTGTTGCGCGGGCTGCCGGGTCTTCTGGCCGCGCGGCCGCAGATGGTGCTGTTCACGCATGGGCCGGGACCGCGCACGGTGGCGGTCAGCCGTCTGATCCGTGCCGCGTCGCGGGCGCGGATCGTCTGGGTGGCGACGCGGCCCGACCTTGCGTCCTGTCCGGACTGGCTGCGGGGCGGGCGGTCGGCGCATGTCGTGCTGTGCAACCGTCGGCGTCCCGATCTGGCGGCGGTGGCGCCGGATGCGGATTTCGTCGTGCAGCCCATCGGCATCGCGCCCGAGCGGATGGCCCATGCGGCGGATGCGCCGCTGCTCTGGCCCGAGCTGCGCCGTCCGGGGGTGCCGCTGGCCGTGCATGTGGGACATCTGCGGCGCAATCGCGGGCTGGAACGGCTGGCCGAGGTGAAGCGGCGGCTGGGGGCGCGGATCGAGGTCGTGGTGCAGGCCAGCCCGCATTTCGAACCGGCCGAGGGGTTGGTCGAGGAACTGGTCGCGGCGGGGGTGCATGTGCGGCGGGGCTTCGTGCGGTCCATCGCGGATGTGTACCGGTCGGCGGACCTGTATCTGTTTCCCGCCTCGCCCGAGCTGGAGGGGGCGATAGACCTGCCGCTTTCGGTGGTGGAGGCGATGTCCTGCCATTGTCCCGTGATCGCCACGCAATTCGGTGCGCTGCCCGTGGCGATCGGCCACGAGCCCGGCGTGACGCTGGTGCCGGCGGCGGGGTTCGTGGAGGCGGTGGCGGATTGGGTCGCGCGCGACCCCGCCCTGCGGGTGCGGCCGGCAGGATTGCCGCCGGGGCTGGACGCGCACCGTTTGGCGCGGATCGTTGTGGAGTGCGTGAATGACTGAGACGGGAATGCCGGGGCTGATCTGCATCATCGGCACGGATGGCAGCGGCAAGACGACCCTGTCGGACAGCGTGGCCGAGGCGCTGCGCCTGCGCGGCGTGCGGGCGGAGCGGGTCTGGCTGGGATCGGAAAGCTATCTGATGGCGCCGGTGCGGCGGCTGCTGCGTCCGCTGTGGCGGCGGGTGCAGGGTGGCCGGAAGCGGGGGGGCGGCAGGCCCGATTACCGCGCCGAGATCGCCAGCAAATCGGCGCTGGCGGGGCGGTTCCGCTTTGCCGTGCCGGTCTATGTGGCGTTGCTGTGGCTGGATTACCGGCTGCAGGTCGCGCTGAAGCGCTGGCGGCACCGGCACAGCGCGGTGGTGATCGCGGACCGCTACCTGTTCGACGTGGCGGTGAACCTTGGCCTGACGCTGGGCTGGTCGCCGGAGCGGGTGGTGGATTTCGCGCGGCGCCGGCTGGCGGGGATGGAACTGCCTGCTTTCCGCGTCTTCCTGCGGGTGGAGCCGGAGGTTTCCTTTGCGCGGAAGGACGACATTCCCGATCTGGACTATCTGCGGTTGCGCTTTTCCCATTACGAGGCCATCGCCCGCGCCTTCGGCTTCACCGAGCGTGACGGGACGCTGCCCATCGCGGTGAACCGCGACTGGGTGCTGGCCGAGGCGCGGCGCGAGGCGGCGCGGCCCTATGTGATCTATGTCCATGCCAATAACAGCGACGTGGGCGGGGCGGACAAGGTGCTGGCGCTGATGGCGCGGCATATGCGCGACCACGGGCGACCCGAGGGCGGGGCGCGGGTGGCCGTCTGCCTGCGGCTGGCCACGCCGGTGGTCGGGGCGCACGGGGCGGCGGGGGTGCCGGTGATCCTGCATCCCTTCGTGCGGCCACAGACCAGCGCGGGGCTGCGCGGGGTCCTGTCGCTGCTGCTGCGCGGGCCGGGGAGCCTGTGGTTCTTCTGGCGGCTGTTCGGGCGCGAGCGGCCGGACATCGTGCATGTGAACGACCTTTACGACGCGATTCCGGTTCTGGCGGCGCGGCTGCGGGGGATTCCGGTGGTCTGGCATATCCGCATGATCAAGGACGGCGCGGTGATGCGGCGGCTGTTCGCCCTGCTGCTGCGGCGGGGGGCGGATGTGTCGGTGTCGGTGTCGCGGGCGGTGCAGGCGCATTACGGGCTGGACCGTCCTGACGGGCGGCACGGCGGGCAACATCGGGCCGAGGTGGTGCATGATCTGGGCAATGCCGCGCTCTGTGCGGAGGAGCGCGATCCGTCGGTGCCGGCGGCGCGGCCGGAGGGTCTGCCGGTGGCGGCGGGCGGGCGGCGGCTTGTCCTGATGGTCGGGCGGGTGGAGCCCTGGAAGGGGCAGGACGTGTTTGTCGAGGCCGTGTCGCGGCTGTCGCCGGAGATGCGCCGGGCGCATGACTTCGCGCTGGTAGGCGGCGGGGTCGAGGGCAAGGAGGATTATCTGCGCACGGTGGTGGCGGCGGCGGGGAGGGCCGGTGTCCTGTATCTGGGGCAGCGCGATGACGTGCCGGCGCTGATGGCGGCGGCGGATGTGTCGGTCCATGCCTCGGTGGCGCCCGATCCCTTCCCCGGTGTTGTGGTCGAAAGCCTGCTGGCCGGGGCGGCGACGGTGGCGACGGCGGCGGGCGGTGTGGTGGGCATGATCCGCCACGGGACGGACGGGCTGCTTTACCCGCCGGGCGATGCCGCCGCGCTGGCGCGGGCGCTGGGGGAGTTGCTGGAAGGCGGAGAGGCGCCGCGGGCGCGGTTCGCGGTGGCGGCACGCCAGCGTGCGCTATCGCTGGTGGATGCATCGGTGGTCGATGGGCAGATTGCCGCGATCTATGCGGGTTTGCTGGAGGCGCGGCGCACCGGGGTGGCCACGGCGGGACGGGTTACGGAAGGAAAGGTCTGAGATGCTTAGGGGTGACACGGAAACGCGGGCGGGCAAGTCGCGCCTGATCTTCCAGACGATCGGAAGCCCGATCGGCAGCGGCACGGCGCAGCCGACGCTCGCAGAGCTGGAGGCGATCACGGAATTCGCCTTCAAGAGCCGTGTGGGGCTGCTGTTCCTTGACGAATGCCTGAAGCGCGGGGTGGAGCTTGGCCCGAAGGCGCGGGAACTGCACGGCTCGCTGATGGCGCGGCGGCGCGAGACGGACCGTGTGGTGGTGAAGCTGGCGCGGAAGCTGGACGAGGTGGCGAAGGGCGAGTGGGTCCTGTTCAAGTCCATCAAGCCCTTCGCGGCGACGCCGAACGATACCGACTGGTTCCCATTCGACGCGGGCCGCCATGCGGCGCTGGTGCGGCATCTGACCGAGGATGGCAGTTTCAAGTGGATGGAGACGGCGCCCCGCCAGACGACGCTGGTGGAAGAGGGCGGGGTCGGCATCACCGACACGACCAAGAAGGGGGGCATCTATTACATCGATTGCTATGTCGCCCCTTCGACCGACTATTTCATCTATCTGGACCCGCGCCGGATGCGGAACCACGTCGCCCATGCAGAGATCGACGGCTATCCCGTGCCGGTGCTGCAGCCGCATGTGGAGCTGGCCTCGATCCTGTTCCACAACGTGTTTCCGGAAAAGAGCTTCTCGATCGAGAGCTACTATCTGGTGAAGCGCTATCTGGACCTGATGGAGGAGGCGGGCGTTCTGGACGGGTTCGTGGCCGTGTGCCGGGAGCAGAAGGTGGAATATGCCTGCGCGGTGAACCTTGCCCTGACCCGCGAGATCGACCGCGTGCAGTTCGGTCTGGCGGATGCGCGGATCGACCGGTTGCTGGAGGGGCTGGGACATGCCGGATTGCGGATCGCCGGGTTCGATGCGGCGGGGGCGTTCCCCTATTCCTTCCCGGCGGGGGTCTTCTGGCGGGCCTTCCTGTCCAAGCAGCGGGACCGCACGTCCTTCCTGTCCACGCTGAACCAGTTTTTCCACATGCTGAACCCCGTCTTCTTCGTCGATGTCGTGCGGATCGTCTGGCGGCGGACGGTGCGGGGTGGCGTCTATGAGCAGAACTGACGCGGGCGGGGCCGGCCGGCGGAGAGGCGCGGCGTGAGCATCCTGCGGGTGTCCATCGTGGTGACGGCGCTGGCGCTGCTGTCGCGGGTGCTGGGTCTGGGGCGGGATGTCGCCGTGACATGGGCCTTCGGGGCCAGCACGGCGACGGATGCCTTCTACATCGCGTCCAGCCTGTCCAATGCGGCCTATGTGGTCATCGCCACATCGCTGGCCAGCGCCACGGTGCCTTTCCTTGCCGCCCGCCATGACAGGGCGGACCATGCGACGGATTTCGCCGCGATCAGTGCGGTGCTGAACGTGGCCGCGCTGGCGCTGGGAGTGCTGGCGCTGGCCGGTCTGGCGCTGTCGGGGCCGATGGCGCGGGTGCTGGCCTCGGGGGGCAGCGGCGACCTGGTCTGGCTGACCGGCTGGATGATCGCGGTGATGATGCCGACGGTGGTGCTGCTGGGCGTGGCGGGCATCTTTTCCGGCATCCTGAACCATGCCCGCGTCTTTGCCCCCGTCGCCGCCGCGCCTGCCGTGCTGAACCTGACGGTCATCCTGTCGGTGGCGCTGCTGTGGCCGTCGCTTGGGATCGTTTCGGCGGTGGTGGGGACCGTGGCGGGATCGGTGCTGTTCCTGCTGATGCAGATGCCCGTCCTCTACCGCATCCGCTATCGGCACAGCTGGCATCTGCGGCTGGCAGGGCGGCCCGTGCGGGAATTCGCCTTGGCTGCCGGTCCGGTGATCGTGGTGGCGCTGCTGGGCTATGCGCATGTCTTCGTCGATATCGCCATCGCGGCCCGTCTGGGCGAGGGGACGGTGACGGCGGTGAATGTCGCGGCGAAGCTGATCCAGTTGCCGCAGGGGGTGATCGCCATGGGGCTGACCACGGCGGCCTTTCCGGTGATCAGCCGCCTGCTGCACGAGGGTCGGCCTGCCGAGGCGTCGGACCTGTGCCTGAGGCTGTCGGTGGTGGTGCTGCTGATGGCCGTGCCGGCGGCGGCCTTCCTTCTTGCCGAGGCGGAGCTTGTGGTGGCGGCGGTCTTCGGGCGTGGCACCTTCCCCGAGGCGGCGGTGGCCGAGACGGGGCGGATCCTGGCGGTGACGGTGCTGGCGCTGCCTGCGTTTTCGCTGAACATCCTGCTGCTGCGGGTGTTCTTTGCGCTGCGGCTGTGGCGGTTGGCCATGGGCATCTTCCTTGTGGCCTTCCTGGTCAAGCTGGGTCTGGGTCTGGTGCTGGCCGGTCCGCTGGGGGTGGATGCGATCGGGGTTTCGACGGTGGTTGCGGTGAACCTGAATGCGGTGCTGGTGCTGTTATGTCTGGAGCGGCGGATGCCCGGCACCTTTGGCCTGCGCTTCGCGGCCCATGGCGGGCGCATCCTGCTGGCTGCGGTGGCGGTGTTCGGCGCGGTGCGCCTTGCCGGCGAGGCGGTGGCTGGGCGCGGGCTGCCGGATGTGGTGGCCCTGGGCCTTGCGGTGCTGGTGGCCGCAGGTGCGGGTCTGGTCTGCGGGGTGGTGCTGCTGCGGCGCGAGTTCGGCTATCTGCGGGGCCTGCGCGGGGCGGGCGTCAGAGCCTGACCCGCAGCAGGGTCTTCCAGAGCCAGAGCGGCAGGAAGACGAGCATGATCATCAGCACGCTTTCCGACAGGCCGGTGTAGATGAAGAGCTTGAACATGAAGAAATAGAGCGCCGCGGCGTAGAAGACCGCAGGCCAGAAGGCATAGTCCGATGCCCTGAGCCGTCCATGGGCGCGGCCGAAGAGATAGCCGAAGAGCGGGAAGGCAAGATAGCCGAAGAGGCCGAAATTCACGTAGAGCTCGCCCGCCAGCGGTGCGCCGGGATTGCCCGCGTTGGGGTCGCCCGAGAAGATGAATTGCTGCAGCACCTCGGATGTGTTCGAGACGGGGGCGAAGTCGAAGAGCCGCACGAGGAACTGGTTGGGATAGTCGAAGATCGGCACGCCCCAGAGCAGGGTATTGCCGGAGGCGGGGTCGAGGAAGTCGTGGAACATCACCATCGACACGTCGATCCGGTTGAAGTCGCGCAGGCCGTGCAGGAGGCCCACGCCTGCCTCTGCCCCGCCGCCGCGGAAGACCGTCTGGACCGAGAAGGTTGCCACCAGCAGCACGACCGCGCCGGTGATCAGCGCCTTCGGCAGCCAGCGCCGCGAGGCGAGGGACTGGCCGCGGGCGAGGATGACCAGCGTGAAGATGAACTGGATGATCGGGTAGATGGCCTTTTCGCGCGAGGCCTGCGTGACGACGAGGAATCCGGCGGAGAGCAGGAGCAGCGCACCGCCCGCGACGATCAGCGTCAGGCCGCGGCGGCGGTAGATCGGCAGCAGGGCGAGGATGGCCGGGACGGTCATCAGGAACATGCCGAGGTAGTAGCTTTCATTCGCCACCTCGCGCCAGACGCGGCGGTTCACCATGCTGTCCATCTGCGCCATGACCGCGGCGATGCCGCCGAGGCTGCGGGCGTAGAACACCATGCCGAGGAAGCCCGTCCCTGCCGCGAGGAGCAGCAGGAAGATGCCCGTGCGGGTGGGGCGGAAGGGCAGGGGGGCGGGTGTTCCGGTGGCGCGGACGGACCCTTCGCCCAGCAGGTAGCCGGTCAGGAACAGGGGCAGCGCCGCGACCGTGGCGGCGGTGGCGATGGCCACAGTGCGCGAGAATCCGATGCTGGGGAAATACTGGAGGTACCATTTCCCGAGTTCGGGAAAATACAGGTAGAACAGCGCGAAGAGGGGGAAGAAGGCGAAGACCAGCAGGGCCAGCAGCCGTGGCGGGGCCAGCAGTCCCGGCGTGGCCAGCGGCTGGGCCGCGACCACGACGCACATCAGGCCCGACAGCAGGATGGAGACGACATGATCGTTCTGGTCGGCGCCCGCGTTCAGCAGCAGGTAGGACTGCGCGAGGATGAATATCACGACGAAGCCCGCGAAATTGAGGGCGAATGCGCTTTTGAAAGGCAAGGCTGACCTCGACCGAAGGGCGGCGGAAGGAAGGGCGGGCCCTGCGGACCCGCAGGTTCTGGGTGGCACGCTGCGGGGCGGGGCGCAATCGCGCGAAGGGACTAGTCCTTTCGTCAGGGTGTGCCTGCGGGGCCGGCAGGGGCGGGCGGAGGTCACGATCATTTGTGCCGGTCGCGGTTTTGCCATTTGTGCCGCGCGGGATAGTTGGGTCTAATGCGGATGGACAACCCCCGAAGGAGCATTGCCATGGCCGAAGGAACCGAACTCGTCGCCCGTATCGAAGAGCTCGGGGGGCGGCTGGGCGAGGCGAAGGCGTCGATCAACCGGCGCTTCATCGGGCAGGAGCGGGTGGTCGATCTGGTGCTGGCCGCGATGCTGTGCGGGGGCCATGCGCTGCTGGTGGGTCTGCCGGGGCTGGGCAAGACGCGGCTGGTCGATACGCTGTCCACGGTGATGGGGCTGAAGGGCAACCGCATCCAGTTCACGCCGGACCTTATGCCTGCGGATATCCTCGGGTCGGAGGTGCTGGAGACGGCGGCGGACGGGACGCGGGCGTTCCGGTTCATCGAGGGGCCGGTGTTCTGCCAGTTGCTGATGGCGGACGAGATCAACCGCGCCTCGCCCCGGACGCAATCGGCGCTGTTGCAGGCGATGCAGGAGCGGGAGGTGACGATCGCGGGGCAGCATCGGCCGCTTGGGCGGCCGTTCCATGTGCTGGCGACGCAGAACCCGATCGAGCAGGAGGGAACCTATCCCCTGCCCGAGGCGCAGCTTGACCGTTTCCTCGTGCAGGTGGATGTGGACTATCCGACGCGGGCGACGGAGCGGGACATCCTGATCGCCACGACGGGGGCCGAGGAGGCGGAGGCGCATCAGGTGTTTTCCGCCGATGAGTTGATCGCGGCGCAGGGCGTGCTGCGGCGGATGCCGGTGGGGGATCAGGTGGTGGAGGCCATTCTGGACCTTGTGCGCGGGTGCCGTCCCGGAGAGCCCGAGGGGCGGGAGCTGGCGGATTCCCTGAGCTGGGGGCCGGGGCCGCGGGCGGCGCAGGCCTTGATGCTGACCGTGCGGGCGCGGGCGTTGCTGGACGGGCGGCTGGCGCCTTCGGTCGCGGATGTGGCGGCGATGGCGCGGCCCGTGCTGACGCACCGCATGGCGTTGAGTTTCGCGGCGCGGGCGCGGGGGGAAAGTCTGGCGGGGATCATCGACCGGACGGTCGGGCGCACGCTGGGGCTAGAGGCGGCGGCGTGACGGAGGGCGTGGACCTTCGCACGCGGGCCGAGACGCTTGGCGCGTCGCTGCCGCCCCTGCTGGCGGAGGCGGAGTTGCTGGCGTCCACGATCATGCTGGGCGAGCATGGGCGCAGGCGGCGGGGCAGGGCGACGAATTCTGGCAGTACCGGCCCA
>AYNO01000050.1 GCA_000500915.1 Rhodobacter sp. CACIA14H1 | reverse complement strand
GCCCTTCGTCAGCTTGCCGAAGAGCAGTTCCTCGGCCAGCGGCTTCTTGATGTGTTCCTGGATCACGCGGCCCAGCGGGCGCGCGCCCATCTTGTCGTCATAGCCCTTGTCCCCCAGCCATTGCGCGGCTTCGGGCGTGAGTTCGATGTGGACGCCACGGTCCATCAGCTGCGCTTCGAGCTGGAGGACGAACTTCTCGACCACCTGGAGGATGATTTCCTTGCCGAGGGGCGCGAAGGAGATCACGGCGTCCAGACGGTTGCGGAATTCCGGGGTGAAGATCCGTTCGATGGCGGCGGTATCTTCGCCCGTGCGGCGTTCGCGGCCAAAGCCGATCGCGGCCTTTGCCATGTCGGACGCGCCCGCGTTCGAGGTCATGATGAGGATCACGTTGCGGAAATCCACCGTCCGGCCGTTATGGTCGGTCAGCTTGCCGTGGTCCATCACTTGCAGCAGGATGTTGTAGACATCCGGGTGGGCCTTTTCCATCTCGTCCAGCAGGAGGACGCAATGGGGGTGCTGGTCCACGCCATCGGTCAGCATCCCGCCCTGATCGAAGCCCACATAGCCGGGCGGTGCCCCGATCAGGCGGGAAACGGCGTGCTTCTCCATGTATTCCGACATGTCGAAGCGCAGCAGTTCCACGCCCAGCGAAGACGCCAGTTGCTTTGCCACTTCCGTCTTGCCGACGCCGGTGGGACCGGCGAACAGGTAGTTGCCGATGGGCTTTTCCGGCTCGCGCAGGCCTGCGCGGGCGAGTTTGATGGAGGAACAGAGCGCCTCGACCGCCTTGTCCTGACCGAAGACCACGCGTTTCAGCGTCTTTTCCAGATCGCGCAGGGTTTCCGCGTCGTCCTTGGACACGTTCTTCGGGGGGATGCGGGCGATTTTCGCCACCACCGCCTCGATCTCCTTGGTGCCGAGCGTCTTGCGCCGCTTGCCTTCGGGCAGAAGGTGCTGCGCCGCGCCCGCCTCGTCGATCACGTCGATGGCGGAGTCGGGCAGTTTGCGGTCGTTGATGTAGCGGGCGGCCAGTTCCACCGCCGACTTGATGGCATCGGCGGTGTAGCGCAGGTCGTGATGTTCCTCGAAATGCGGTTTCAGGCCCATCAGGATCTTGATGGCATCCGGCACCGAGGGTTCGTTCACGTCGATCTTCTGGAAGCGACGGGAAAGCGCCCGGTCCTTTTCGAAGTGCTGGCGGAACTCCTTGTAGGTGGTGGAGCCCATGGTGCGCAGCTTGCCGCCCTGAAGCGCGGGCTTCAGGAGGTTGGAGGCATCCATCGCCCCACCCGAGGTCGCGCCCGCGCCGATGACGGTGTGGATCTCGTCGATGAAGAGGATGCCGTCGGGGTGATCCTCCATCTCCTTGACCACGGCCTTCAGCCGTTCCTCGAAGTCACCGCGATAGCGGGTGCCCGCCAGCAACGCGCCCATGTCGAGCGAGTAGATGGTGGCACCGGACAGGACTTCCGGAACTTCCTTCTTGACGATCTTCCAGGCCAGACCTTCTGCGATGGCCGTCTTGCCCACGCCGGGGTCGCCCACCAGAAGCGGGTTGTTCTTGCGGCGGCGGCAGAGGACCTGGATCGCGCGTTCGACTTCCGCTTCACGGCCGATGAGCGGGTCCACATCGCCCTTCATCGCCTTGACGTTCAGGTCCACGCAATACTTGGACAGGGCGGATTCCTTCGCCTCCCCGGCCTCGGCCTTGGGGGTTTCCTGACGGTCTTCGTCGGCACCCGAAACGGGGCGGGATTCGCCATAGGACGGGTCCTTCGCCACGCCATGCGCGATGAAGTTGACCGCGTCGTAACGGGTCATGTCCTGTTCCTGCAGGAAATAGGCGGCGTTGGATTCCCGTTCGGCGAAGATCGCGACGAGGACATTCGCGCCGGTGACTTCGGTGCGCCCCGACGATTGGACATGGATCGCCGCCCGCTGGATCACGCGCTGGAAGGCGGCGGTCGGCACGGCCTCGGACCCTTCGACATCGGTGACGAGGGTGGAGAGATCATCGTCGATGAATTCCACCAGCGTCTTGCGCAGTTCGTCGAGGTTGACGGAACAGGCCTTCATGACGCGGGCCGCATCGGGTTCGTCGATCAGCGCCAGCAGGAGGTGTTCCAGCGTGGCGAGTTCGTGACGGCGGGCATTTGCAAGGGCCAGCGCGCCGTGGATGGCCTGCTCGAGTGTTGTCGAAAATGACGGCACTTTGCGGTGCTCCTGTTCCTCAGGGTCCGCGCGGGTTGAGCCCCGCCGAACCGTGGCCTCATACCCCTAGAGTTCGGCTTATTTCGCGCCACTTCAAGGGAATTCTGGCCAGTATTGCGGTTTGCTGCACCCCACACGCAAAATGTGAACGGCAGGATGCAGAAATTGTTCAGAACCGGTCCTTGCGGGCGCGGATTTCGGCGAAGACCTCGGCATCCGTTGCAGTGGGAAGGCCGACGGCGGATTTCAGTTCCGCGAGAGAGGCTCGCAGGAACGGGTTGGTTGCCAGTTCTTCGGAAAGGGTGACGGGAACGGTCGGACGGCCCTGTTCACGTGCCGCCGCGACACGCTGTGATCTGGAGATAAGCGCGGGATTGGCGGGTTCAAGGGTCAATGCGAAGCGGATGTTGGATGCGGTGTATTCGTGGCCGGAACAGACCAGCGTATCGGGGTGCAGTGCGGCAAGGCGCGAGAGCGAGGCCCACATCTGCGCGGGCGTGCCTTCGAAGAGGCGGCCGCATCCGGCGGACATCAGGCTGTCGCCGGTGAAGGCGAGGTGCGCGTCGGGGATGTGATAGGCGATGTGGCCCACGGTATGGCCGGGGACGGGGAAGGTTTCGACGGCGTGCCGCCCGAAGGTCAGCGCGCCTTCCTCCGGCAGGGCAAGGTCCAGCGGGGGCAGGCGGTGCGCGTCGGCTGCCGCGCCGACGACCATCGCGCCGGTGGCAGCGCGGAGTTCGGGGATGCCGTCGATATGGTCGCCGTGGTGGTGGGTGATCCAGATGTCCGAAAGCTGCCAGTGCCGGTCCTGCAGGGCCGCAAGGATCGGGGCGGCTTCGGGGACGTCCACCACCGCCGTCCGGCCGCTTTCGCTGTCATGGACCAGGTAGGCGTAATTGTCCGACAGGCAGGGAATGGTGACGAGTTCGAGCGGCATGGCGTTTGGTCCGTTGATCGCTATTCTGCGTCTATCTGGACCGGCGTGAAGGCCAAGTGCAATGCACCTCGACGTGCTCGACCTGCGGAATTTCTATTACAGGACGCAACTTGGCCGCGTGGCGCAAAGGGCGGTCCGCGACCGCGTGGTCGATCTCTGGCCGGTGCAGGCCGGGCAGACGGTGGCGGGCTTCGGCTTTGCCGTGCCCTTGCTGCGGCCCTATCTGGCGGATAGCCGCAGGGTGATCGGGCTTATGCCGGGGCCGCAGGGGGTGATGCCCTGGCCGGCGGGGATGGAGAATGTCAGCGTCCTTTGCGAGGAAACGCTGTGGCCCGTCCCGACGGGGATGGTGGACCGGCTGGTGCTGATGCACGGGCTTGAGACGTCCGAGCATCCGGCGGCGGTGCTGGACGAGGCGCACCGGGTGCTGGGGCCGGGGGGGAAGGCGCTGTTCATCGTGCCGAACCGGTCGGGGCTGTGGTCGCGGCGGGACATCACGCCCTTCGGCTTTGGCCGGCCCTATTCCATGACGCAGCTCGAGAACCAGTTGAAACGGCACGGCTTCACGCCGGAACGCACCTGCGCCGCCCTGTTCGCGCCGCCGTCTTCCAGCCGGTTCTGGCTGCGGACGGCCGATTTCTGGGAGGGGCTGGGGCGGCGGTTCGGGCCGTGGCTCGCGGGCGGTGTGCTGATGGTGGAGGCGTCGAAACAGGTCTATGCGCCGACGCGGGGGGGCCTTGGCGCGGTGGTGCGCCGCCCCCTGAAGGTGCTGGAAGGGGTGGGCAAGGGGGTGCCGGAACCGGCGCTGAACCGGGGCCCGTGCTAGCACTGGGCTATCTGCCCCTGCGGGCCCCGAAGCGGCCTTCTTCCGAGGATATGCGGAGACCGAAACTGCTTAGGTGCAGCTCTGCCCCCATTTTCCGTCCCCAAATATCCACAAGGGGTGAATGGCTGCGCTTGCGCAGCCAGAGGGGACGCGTGCGTCCCCTGACGCGGAGCCGGAGCGCGCAGGCGCGGAGGCGACAGGAAAGCGATGCGGCGGAGCCGCGCCTTGTGGTGGGTGGCGCGGTGGGCGGCGCGGTGCTGATTCTGGCGACGGGGCGGGTTCCGGTCGGGGCGGGGTGCGCCGGGGCGTGGCGCAAAGAGTCGCAGTCCGGGAGGTTCGCGCTAACCCCTCGGAAAACCTGACCGTAACACTCACGTTCCGTTGACCTAAGCGGTTGCGGGCTAAACCTTGCTCTGCTAATGACGCCGCGAATTCAGACGCGGGCCACCGGTCCGCGCCATGGGATGCCCTGAACCTGTGCAACCTGCGCGGGAAACGGGGCCAGACAGCGGAAGGGTTGACGTGTCCGAACCAGCTTCGATCTCCTCCGGCATCGCCGCACGCTACGCCACCGCTCTTTTCGAGCTGGCGAAGGAAGACAAGGCGCTGAAGGCGCTTGAGGCGGATGCCGATGCACTGGCGGCGGCGCTTGCCGCAAGCCCTGAACTGGGCGCGATGATCGCGTCGCCCGTGATCAGCCGGGACGAACAGGCGGGGGCCATCGCGGCCATCGCCAAGAAGATGAAGCTGTCGGCGCTGACCGCCAACACGCTGGCGCTGATGGCGGCCAACCGTCGCCTCTTCGTGCTGCCGCATCTGATTGCCGATCTTCATGCCCGCATCGCCGCCGAGAAGGGCGAAGTGACGGCGGAAGTGACTTCGGCCGCCGCGCTGTCGGCGGAACAGGCTGCCAAGCTGGCCGCGACGCTGAAGGCGCGGGTCGGCAAGGACGTGAAACTGAAAACCGCCGTCGATGAAAGCCTCATCGGCGGTCTTGTCGTCAAGCTGGGCTCGACCATGATCGACACCTCGGTCCGGTCGAAGCTCGCGGCTCTCCAGAATGCAATGAAAGAGGTTGGGTGATGGGAATCCAGGCTGCTGAGATCTCTGCGATCCTCAAGGAGCAGATCAAGAACTTCGGCAAGGATGCCGAAGTTGCCGAAGTGGGTCGCGTGCTGTCGGTCGGCGACGGGATTGCCCGTGTGCATGGCCTCGACAATGTGCAGGCCGGCGAGATGGTGGAATTCCCCGGCGGTATCCGCGGGATGGCGCTGAACCTGGAAGTCGACAACGTCGGCGTCGTGATCTTCGGTTCCGACCAGGACATCAAGGAAGGCGACACCGTCAAGCGCACCAAGTCCATCGTGGACGTGCCCGCCGGTGACGCGCTGCTGGGCCGCGTGGTGGACGGTCTGGGCAACCCGATCGACGGCAAGGGCCCGATCGCGGCGGCCGAGCGTCGCGTGGCCGACGTCAAGGCGCCGGGCATCATCCCGCGGAAGTCGGTGCATGAGCCCATGGCGACCGGCCTGAAGGCCGTGGACGCGATGATCC
The DNA here is from genome assembly GCA_000500915.1 of Rhodobacter sp. CACIA14H1. Lineage (GTDB taxonomy): Bacteria > Pseudomonadota > Alphaproteobacteria > Rhodobacterales > Rhodobacteraceae > Paragemmobacter. Next base: position 16,680 of record AYNO01000050.1, on the reverse strand, counting down.
CCGTCGGCCGTGGCCAGCGCGAACTGATCATCGGCGACCGCCAGACCGGCAAGACGGCGGTGGCGCTGGACACGATCCTGAACCAGAAGGTCTATAACGAGGCCGCCGGTTCGGATGAATCGAAGAAGCTGTACTGCATCTATGTCGCCATCGGGCAGAAGCGTTCGACCGTGGCCCAGCTGGTGAAGAAGCTGGAAGAGACCGGCGCGATCGCCTACACGATTGTCGTGGCCGCCACCGCTTCGGACCCCGCGCCGATGCAGTTCCTGGCGCCCTATTCGGCGACCGCGATGGCGGAATACTTCCGCGACAACGGCCGTCATGCGCTGATCATCTATGATGACCTGTCCAAGCAGGCCGTCGCCTACCGCCAGATGTCGCTGCTGCTGCGCCGTCCGCCGGGGCGTGAAGCCTATCCGGGCGACGTGTTCTACCTCCACTCGCGTCTGCTGGAGCGTTCGGCGAAGCTGAACGAGGATTTCGGCGCCGGATCGCTGACGGCACTGCCGATCATCGAAACGCAGGGCGGCGACGTGTCGGCCTTCATCCCGACGAACGTGATTTCCATCACCGACGGGCAGATCTTCCTTGAGACGGAACTGTTCTATCAGGGCATCCGTCCGGCCGTGAACACCGGTCTGTCGGTGTCGCGCGTGGGTTCGTCGGCACAGACGTCCGCGATGAAGTCGGTGGCGGGCAAGGTGAAGCTGGAACTGGCGCAGTACCGCGAAATGGCGGCCTTTGCGCAGTTCGGGTCCGACCTCGACGCCGCGACGCAGCAGCTGCTGAACCGCGGTGCGCGTCTGACCGAGCTTATGAAGCAGCCGCAGTATTCGCCGCTGACCAATGCCGAGATCGTCTGCGTCATCTATGCGGGCACCAACGGCTATCTGGACAAGGTGGCGGTCAAGGATGTCGGCCGGTTCGAAGCCGGTCTCCTGAAGCACCTGCGCACCAAGGGCGCGGCGCTGCTGGAAGACATCACCAAGAACGACCGCAAGGTTGCGGGCGATCTGGAAAAGGCGATCCGCGCGGAGCTTGATGCATTCGCCAAAGACTTCGCCTGATTGGCCCTGAGGGAGTAGGCAGATGCCCAGCCTGAAGGACTTAAAGAACCGGATCGGAAGCGTGAAGAACACGCGGAAGATCACGAAGGCGATGCAGATGGTCGCGGCGGCAAAGCTCCGCCGCGCCCAGGAGGCTGCGGAAGCGGCCCGTCCCTATGCGGAACGGATGAATGCCGTGATGGCAGGGCTGGCGGCTTCGGTCGGCCAGTCGGCCAGCGCGCCCCGCCTGCTGGCGGGGACGGGGTCGGACAAGGTGCATCTGTTGGTCGTCATGACCGCAGAGCGCGGGCTGTGCGGCGGCTTCAACTCGTCCATCGCGCGTCTGGCGCGGGTTCATGCGAATGAACTTCTGGCGGCGGGCAAGACGGTGAAGATCCTGACCGTCGGCAAGAAGGGCCGCGAGCAGTTGAAGCGTGATCTGGCGAACCATTTCGTCGGTCATGTGGACCTGAGCGAGGTCAAGCGCGTGGGCTATTCCAACGCGCAGGGCATCGCCCGTGACCTGCTGACCCGTTTCGAGGCGGGCGAGTTCGACGTTGCCACGATCTTCTACAACCGCTTCCAGTCGGTGATCAGCCAGATCCCGACCGCGCAGCAGGTGATCCCGGCGAAGTTCGACGGCGGCGGCGCGACGGCGCTTTATGACTATGAGCCCAGCGAAGAGGCGATCCTTGCCGATCTGCTTCCGCGCGGGGTGGCGACGCAGGTGTTCGCTGCGCTGCTGGAGAACGGGGCATCCGAACAGGGTGCGCGGATGTCGGCCATGGACAACGCCACGCGCAATGCGGGCGACATGATCAACAAGCTGACGATCCAGTACAACCGTTCGCGTCAGGCGGCGATCACCAAAGAGCTTATCGAAATCATTTCGGGCGCCGAGGCGCTCTGAGGAACCGGAGAAACAACATGGCACAAGGCAAAGTCACGCAGGTGATCGGCGCCGTCGTCGACGTGCAGTTCGATGGGGCGCTTCCGGCGATCCTGAACGCGCTCGAGACGGACAACAACGGCAAGCGTCTGGTTCTGGAAGTGGCGCAGCATCTGGGCGAGAACACCGTCCGCACCATCGCGATGGACGCGACCGAAGGTCTGGTCCGTGGCGCGGCGGTGAAGGATCTGGGCGCGCCGATCTCGGTTCCGGTGGGCGACGCCACGCTGGGCCGCATCCTGAACGTCATCGGTGAACCCGTGGACGAAAAGGGCCCGGTGTCGGCCGCGCAGACCCGCGCGATCCACCAGCCCGCCCCGCAGTTCAGCGAGCAGGCGACGGAATCGCAGGTGCTGGTCACCGGCATCAAGGTCATCGACCTGCTGGCGCCTTACGCCAAGGGCGGGAAGATCGGTCTGTTCGGGGGTGCGGGCGTCGGCAAGACCGTTCTCATCATGGAACTGATCAACAACATCGCGAAGGTGCACTCGGGTTACTCCGTGTTCGCCGGTGTGGGTGAACGGACCCGTGAAGGGAACGACCTGTACCACGAGATGATCGAATCCGGGGTTATCAAGATCGACAACCTGACCGAGTCGAAGGTGGCCCTTGTGTACGGCCAGATGAACGAGCCTCCGGGGGCGCGTGCCCGCGTGGCGCTGACCGGCCTGACGCTGGCCGAGCAGTTCCGCGACCAGTCGGGGACGGACGTGCTGTTCTTCGTGGACAACATCTTCCGCTTCACGCAGGCCGGTTCGGAAGTCTCCGCGCTTCTGGGTCGTATCCCGTCCGCCGTGGGTTACCAGCCGACGCTGGCGACCGACATGGGCGCGCTGCAGGAACGCATCACCTCGACCAAGCAGGGGTCCATCACCTCGGTGCAGGCCATCTATGTTCCGGCCGACGACCTTACCGACCCGGCGCCTGCGACGTCCTTCGCGCACCTCGACGCCACGACCGTTCTGTCGCGTGCCATCTCGGAACTCGGCATCTATCCGGCCGTGGACCCGCTGGACTCCACCTCGCGTCTGCTGGACCCGGCGGTGATCGGGGAAGAGCATTACAACGTGGCCCGCGCGGTGCAGGGTATCCTTCAGCGCTACAAGTCGCTGCAGGACATCATCGCCATCCTCGGGATGGACGAACTGAGCGAAGAGGACAAGCTGACCGTGGCCCGCGCCCGGAAGATCCAGCGCTTCCTGTCGCAGCCCTTCGACGTGGCGAAGGTCTTCACCGGTTCGGACGGCGTGCAGGTTCCGCTGGAAAAGACCATCGCGTCCTTCAAGGCGGTTGTCGAAGGCCAGTATGACCACCTGCCGGAAGCCGCCTTCTACATGGTCGGCGACATCGACGAGGTGATCGCCAAGGCGCAGCGTCTCGCCGCGCAAGCTGCGTAAGAGGGGGCAGGCCGATGGCAGGCTCCGTTCAATTCGATCTCGTCTCGCCGGAGCGGAGGCTTGCCTCCGTCGCGGCGAGCGAGGTCCAGATCCCGGGGGCCGATGGCGACCTGACGGCGATGGAGGGGCATGCGCCGACCATCACCACGCTGCGCCCCGGCATCCTGAAGGCGCTTTCGTCCGAAGGCACCAAGTCCTATGTCGTGACCGGCGGCTTCGCCGAGATCAGCGCATCGGGCGTTTCGGTTCTGGCCGAGCGTGCGGTTCCCGTGGAGGAGGCCAACGCCGCGCTGTTCGACGCGCTGCTGGCCGAGGCCCGTGACGCCGCCGCGACGGCCGACAACAAGGACGCCGCCGACAAGCTGGTGGCCGACATGCTGGCGCTGCGGGCGGCGGTCGGGCAGTAAGCCGGACCCATACGGAAGAGACTGGAAGGCCCCGTCGCATCGGCGGGGTCTTCTGCTATTCTGCGTTCCGTTGTAAGTGGTTGACGGGTTGTTTCCGATGAGATCGAAGAAAATGCGACGCTTGACGGGGAACAGCATCGGCATCCTGCAGGGCAGCCGCGTCCTCTTTTCCGATTATGCGACCGATGGTCCGATGTGGACGGGCAGCGGGGACAGGGAAAACCGGTTCCAGGTGGTGTTCGGGGAAAGGTTCCGTGCGCCGCCCGCGGTGATCGTGGGGATTTCGCTGTTCGACATGGATCACGAAACGAATGTCCGGGCGGATCTGGCGGCGGAGAACATCACCGAGGCGGATTTCCAGCTGGTGTTCCGCACCTGGGGGGATACGCGCGTGGCGCGGATCCGGGCCGACTGGACCGCGATCGGACCGGTGCGGGATGCGGATGATTGGGAGATCGATTGATAGAAAGCGCTTTGTATTCGGGTTCTTTTGGCCTAGGATTCAGCGTGTTGCGCCCCCATATGGACGTGTCATGCAGCGAAATGCTGGGTTTTCCGGAGAGTCCGTATGATCGGTGTGGTCACGCACAGCTACCCGAACGGTAGTTTCACCGTCTATTTCGCGCAAAGCGGGTTCGGAGCGAAGGGCTTTTCCAAGGCCGTTCCGGAGGGCGAGCGGTTCGAGCCGGGCGATTTCGTGGAGTGCGAGTTTTCGCCCGGTGGGCAGGGCACTGTCATCCGTGCCGTGCGGGTGGTGGCGCCACGGGCCCTGCCTAAGGCAGAAGTGATGGCGCCTCCCGCAAAGGTGGAGCGGACGTTCCTGCCGCGCCCGAAGAGGTGGGACTCTGCGGCCGCAGCGCAGGGCGAGGCAGCCGCAAGTCCCTTGCCCAAGGGCGTTCCACAGATGGGCTATCATGTCAAATGAGGCAGGGATGGCACTGGCCAGTGCCGATGTGACCCTGCCGCGTATGAGTGCCGCCTGTTGCCAGCAGCCACACCAGTAACCCACCGCCGGATCATCGACTGTGCGACCGTCGAAGGGTTGCTGCGGCTTGCCGCCGTGGTCGAGCCGGGGGATGTGCTGTTCGGGATGGATGGTCCGAAGCCGATACGACTTTACCAGAGCAGGAATGGATATCCACAACGCGGGGCCTCGGCCACCCATGTGGCGATTGCGGGCGAAACGGGGTCCATCCTGCATGCCGTGGTCGGCGGCACCTGCATCGAGGGTCCGCTAAGCTATTTCCTTGGCCGCGAGGTGGCGGTGGGGCGCTGGGACATGCCCGACAAGCCGCGCCGGACGGCAGAGCTGCTGCGCGAGGCGCGGGCGATGGTGGGAAAGCCCTACGAGATGGGGCGTCTGTTCCGGTCGCTGTTGAAGACGGAGCCGGGGCGGGCACCGTTCATCTGTTCAACCTTCGTCGATGCGGCCTTCATGATGGCCTTCGACGCGGCGACGCCGCTGCATCGTGACGATCTGCCGCTCAGGACGCCGTTCATCTGCCCCGCGCATTTGTTCATCCAGCCGGGTCTGCGCGACCCGTGACGGATCAGCCGCGCTGGTACATGCCTTCGTAGATGGGAACGAGGGTGTCCGTCTCGAACAGGGACGACACGGAGGTGCCGTTCCAGATGTTCAGGATCGCCTGCGCGAAGATGGGCGCGGTGGGGACGATGCGGATGTTCGACGCGGCCTTGACCTTTTCGGTCGGTTCGATGCTGTCGGTGATGACGAGCGATTTCATCACCGAGTTCTGCACGCGTTCGACGGCGGGGCCGGAAAGGACGCCGTGGGTGATGTAGGAGTGGACTTCCGTCGCGCCGTTTTCCAGCAGCACCTCGGCTGCCTTGCAGAGCGTTCCGGCGGTGTCGCAGATGTCATCGACGATGATGCATTTCTTGCCTTCGACATTGCCGATGACCGTCATGCCCGCGACTTCGCCGGCCTTTTCGCGGCGCTTGTCCACGATCGACAGGGGGGCGTTGATGCGCTTGGCCAGTTCGCGGGCGCGGGCCACGCCGCCCACGTCGGGCGAGACGATCATCAGGTCTTCCATCTGGCCCTTGAAGTGGTGTTCGATGTCCAGCGCGAAGACGGGCGAGGCGTAGAGGTTGTCCACGGGAATGTCGAAGAAACCCTGGATCTGCGCCGCGTGGAGGTCGAGCGTCAGGACACGGTCCACGCCCGAGGTTTCGATCAGGTTCGCCACCAGCTTGGCGCTGATCGGGGTGCGGGCCTTGGCGCGGCGGTCCTGGCGGGCATAGCCGAAATAGGGGATCACGGCGGTGATGCGCGCGGCCGAGGAACGGCGCAGCGCATCGACCATGATGAGGAGTTCCATCAGGTTGTCATTGGCCGGGTTCGAGGTGGGCTGGATGACATACATGTCCTCGCCGCGGACATTCTCGAACACCTCGACGAAGATTTCCTGATCGTTGAAGCGTTCGACCCGCGCATCCACGAGATTGACCGACATGCCGCGATGCATGGACATGCGGCGGGCGATGGATTTCGCCAGCGACAGGTTGGCGTTGCCGGAAATCAGTTTCGGCTCGGTGATGGCGGGCATTTCGTGTCTCCGGTGGGCGGCGGATTCGCTGTTGGCCGTCTGTTATCACCGCGTTACGGTCTTGGAAACCGAAGGTGAGAGAGGGGGCTGAAATGGAGCAGGTGGACTACTTTTTTGCCGTGATGTCGCCCTTCGTCTATCTGGCGGGGGACCGGCTGGAGGCGATTGCGGCCCGGCAGGGGGCGACGGTGCGCTATATCCCGATCGACGCGCCCGCGCTGTTTCCGCGCACGGGCGGGCAGGTGCTGGCCGAGCGGCACGAGAGCCGGAAGGCGTACCGGTTGCAGGAGCTGGCGCGGTGGTCGAAGCGGCTGGGGATGAAGCTGGACCTGCAGCCCTTCTTCTTTCCGGTGAACCCGGCGCCGGCGAGTTACGCGATCATCGCGGCGCAGGCGGCGGGGGGTGGCGATCTGGGCGCATTGGTGCGGGCCTTTCCGCGTGCGGTCTGGGCCGAGGGCCGGAACATCGCGGATGACGGGGTGGTGAAGGCGATACTGGCGGAGAACGGGTTCGATCCGGCGGTGGCGGATCGGGGGATGTTCACGGCGGCGGATGTCTATGTGAGGAACCTTGACGAGGCGGTGGCGCGGGGGGTGTTCGGGGTGCCCTTCTACATCGTGGGCGAGGAAAGGTTCTGGGGGCAGGACAGGCTGGACTTGCTGGAGGATCATCTGGCGGGGCGCTAGCGGGGAGCCCCTCACCCAGGCCCTCTCCCCCCGAGGGCAGAGGGGGCGTGGTCGGCGGGCGCGGCGCCCCGGGTTGGCGGTGCAGTCGGGTATTTGGGCCGAGATGAAGCGGGAGTCAGCCTTTCAGGAGCGACAGGAAACGGTCCACGTGATCGTCGGTCGTGTTCCACGAGGCGACCATGCGGGCGGTTTCGCGGCCGTCCTTCGGGCGGAGGTCGTAGTAGATCGCGCCGCCGGATCGCAGGCGGGCGTGGCCGCCCTGTTCCCAGTTGGCGAAGACCATGTTGGCCTGCGTCGGGTGGGTGAGGGCGGCGCTGTTCATCGCGGCGATGCCGGAGGAGAGGCGCTGGCCCATGCGGTTGGCGTGGGTGGCGAGGCGGAGCCAGAGGTCGTCGGTCAGGTAGGCCTCCATCTGGGCGGAAAGGAAGCGGTGTTTGGAGAAGAGGTGGCCGCCCCGTTTGCGGCGGAGTTCCAGTTCCCATGATTTCGCGGGGTCGAAGAGGATGACGGCTTCGACGCCCAGAAGGCCGTTCTTGGTGCCGCCGAAGGAAAGTGCGTCGATGCCTGATTTCCACGTCATTTCGGCGGGGGAAGCGCCGGTGGCCACGAGGGCGTTGGCGAAGCGGGCGCCGTCGAGGTGGCAGGGGAGGTTGTGGCTCTTGGCGATGGCGGTAAGGGCGGCGATCTCGGCGGGGGTGTAGGTGGTGCCGGCTTCGGTCACATTGGTCAGGGACAGGGCGCCGCGCTGCACGCCGTGGACGCCGGAGGCGCCGGTGGTGGCCAGCGCTTCGGTCAGGGCCGCGGGGGTGATCTTGCCGTGGGGGCCGTCGATCAGGGTGAGTTTCGCGCCGTTCGAGAAGAATTCGGGGGCGCCGCATTCGTCTTCGGCGATATGCGCGTGGCGGTGGCAGAAGATCGCGCCCCAAGGGGGGGTGAGGCTGGCCAGCGCCAGCGCGTTGGCAGCGGTGCCGGTGGCTGCGAGGTGGACGACCGCTTCGGGCGCGTCGAAGATCGTCCGCAGGCGGGCGGTGACGCGGGCCATGATGTCGTCATTGCCGTAGCTGCGGGCATAGCCTTCGTTGGCGCGGGCGAGTGCCGCCATGATTTCGGAGGGGACGCCGGAGGTGTTGTCGGAGGCGAAGAACATCAGGGCTTCTCGTCTATGATGTAGTCGTCCCAGTCGTCTTCGTGGACTTCGAATTCGGGGACGGTGATGCCGCGCACGGAATTGCCCGTCTTGTGCGTGCTGTCGGGGTCGCCCGTGACGAGCGGGTGCCAGTCGGGGATCGGCTGGCCTTCGTGGAGCAGGCGGTAGGCGCAGGTTTTCGGCATCCAGTAGGCGATTTTCGGCAGCGTCTTGGGTGTCAGGCGGACGCAGTCGGGGACGAACTGGTGGCGGATGGGGTATTGGGTGCAGCGGCAGGTTTCGCCGTCCAGCAGGCGGCAGGCGATGCGGGTGTAATCCACCTCGCCCGTGTCTTCATATTCGATCTTGTTCAGGCAGCATTTGCCGCAGCCGTCGCAGAGCGCCTCCCATTCGGGGGCGGTGAGTTTGTTCAGCGGGATGGTTTCCCAGAAGCGGGGGCGGAGTTTCGCGGTCATGACGGCGAAGGTGCGACGGGGCGGGGGAAAAGGGAAGGGCTGGCCAAATTCGTTCGGGCGAATTTGCAAATTTCTTCGAAGAAATTTGTGGTTCAGAGCGCGGTGAGGATGTCGCGCGCCTTGATGCAGTCGGCGTCCATCTGGGCGATGAGGGCGTCGAGGCCGTCGAATTTCATCTCGGGCCGCAGGTAATCCACGAAGGCGATGGAAAGGTGGTGGCCGTAGAGGTCGCCCTTGAAGTCGAAGAGGAAGGTTTCGAGGTTGGGTCGGTTCACCCCGAACATCGGGCGCACGCCGAGGGAGGCCGCGCCCATGTAGCTGCCGGCCTGCGGGCCGGTGAGGATGTCGGCCTTGACCGCATAGACGCCGAGGCGGGGCAGGTGCAGGCCGTCCACCGACATGTTGGCGGTCGGGTAGCCCAGTTCGCGGCCGCGCTTTTCGCCGTGGATCACCTCGCCCTCGATCCGGTGCCAGTGGCCGAGCATGGCGGCGGCGTCGCGGGGGCGGCCTTCGGCAAGGGCGGTGCGGATGGCGGTGGAGGAGACTTCGGTGCCGCCTACCGACAGGAGGGGGGCGATGGTCGTGTCGAAGCCGTAGTGCCGCCCCAGCGCGGCAAGGTCGGTGGCGGTGCCGGTGCGGCCCTTGCCGAAGCAGAAATCGGCGCCGACGACGACATGCGAGATGCCGAGTCCGCGGGCCAGCACGTCGCGGGCGAAGGCTTCGGGCGAAAGGCCCGCCAGCGTGGCGTCGAAGGGGAGTTCGTAGAGCTGCTGCACGCCCAGCTTGGCCAGACGGTTGGCGCGGGCTTCGGCATTCATCAGGCGGAAGGCGGGGGCGTCGGGGGCGAAATATTGGCGCGGGTGCGGTTCGAAGGTGACGATGCCCAGCGGATTGGCGGCATGCCGCGCGAGGTCGATCACCGATTGGTGGCCAAGGTGGACGCCGTCGAAATTGCCCATGGCGACGGAGGCGCCGCGGGCATCTGGGGCCAGTCCCTGCCAGTGGTGGTGAATGCGCATCTTCCCCCGGGGGCGGGGTGGTCGCCCCGTCAGTGTCAGTCGAACTTGCGCGAGGGTGCCAGAACCAGCGCCTCGCCCTTCAGGACGACGGTATTACCCACGGCGCAGTGGGTTTCAAGGGTGACGCGGCGCTTTGCATGGTCGATCGCGGTCACCTTCACCTCGGCCCGGACGGTGTCGCCGGGGCGGACGGGGGCCATGAATTTGAGGCTTTGGCCCAGATAGACGGTGCCATGGCCGGGGAGTTGTTCGCCGATCACGGCAGAGATGAGGCCGGCGGTCAGCATCCCGTGGGCGATGCGGCCCTGGAAGATGGTGTCCTGCGCATAGCTGTCGTCGAGGTGGACGGGATTCCGGTCGGTGGAGACTTCGGCGAACATCTCGATGTCGCGGTCGGTGACGGTTTTCAGCAGGTGGCGGGTCATCCCGATTTCGAGATCCTCGATGCAGATGGTGCCGCGGGGCTGGTTGTCGATGGCGCGTGCGAACATGGCCGAATCCTTTTGGGTTCTGGCGCGACGCTAACCGATGCCGCGTTGCAGCGCAATTCTGATGGGTAACTTTTTATCGTGAGTGCGACTTTTCGCGCAAGAATGTTGCTTTGCTGTTTGGGCGAAATCTGACACAGATTTCGCGCCGGTTTTTGTCGCAAAAACCGGGGGGAGGCGTAGGGCACGGAATTTGCGGCAAATTCCGCAGCGATCCCTGCGTCAGGGATCGTATCAGGCGAGGAAGGGGATGGCGTGGGTGGGGGTGAGCCGGAGATTGGTTAACCAATCGTTAAGGCGCCGGAGGTCCGGCTGTGCCGGATCGGGGCCGAATTCATGCGCGGCGATGCCTGCGGTGACGAAGAGCGTGTCGATGCCTTCGCCGATGCCGCCCTGCACGTCGGTATGGATGCCGTCGCCGATGCACAGGATGTTCGCATCGTCGCGGCCCGTCAGCGCGGCGAGGCGGCGGCGGGCAAGGTCGTAGATTGGCGGGTGGGGCTTGCCGTAGTAGAGGGCGGTGCCGCCCATCGCCTCGTAGGCCTGCGCCAGCGCCCCGGCGCACCAGAGGCGTTTGTCGCCGAGATCGACGATGATGTCGGGGTTGGCGCAAAGCATGGTCAGGCCCTTGGCTTTCATCATCAGGAGTGTGGCGCGGTAGTCGTCGGGGGTTTCGGTGAGGTCGTCGCGGAGGCCGGTGCAGACGACGCCTTCGGCTTCCGTCAGGGGGACGCGGGTGATTTCGGGACGGGGGGCATCTTCGGGCAGGTCGGTGAAGAATGTCTCATCCTTGGGTGCGCCGATGTGGTGGATGCGGGTGCCGATGGTGCCGGAGAGGAGGGCGTATTGGGTGGCATCGCCGGAGGACACGATTTCGTCCCATGCGTCGGCGGGGACGCCGATGCGGGCCAACTGGTTGACGACGCTGGATTTCGGGCGGGGGGAGTTGGTGAGGAGGAGGACGGTCTTCCCCTGCGCCCGGAAGGCGCGGAGGGCGGCGACGGCGGCGGGAAAGGGGGTCTGGCCGTTGTGCAGGCAGCCCCAGAGGTCGCAGAAGACGGCGTCGTAGCGGTCGGAAATGCTGGCGAGGCTGGGGATGAGGTCGGTCATGCGGCGGGCCTTTCTGCGCGGTCGGGTTCTTGTAGCGCGGGGGGAAGGCGGGGGGAATGGCGGTGGTTCCGGAGGTGCCGGATTCTGTGCCGCGGAGTGTACCGCAAACTGTCAGCACGCAGCGGGCGGTGGACGGGGGGTTTGCGCAACGGGTTCGGGTGGTGGCCAGAGGACCGACGCGAAACTGTCCGGTGGACAGTTTCGCCGGTCCGATTGCGGCTGAGGCAATGAAGCCGCAAGGGGTTGTCATCTTGCGCCGGACGGTCGGGGCACGGGACGCGCCCGCCCCGGTGGGGGCGATCTATCGCCCCCGCCGCCCGGGGGGCGGGGCGGCCCGTGCGCGGGCGCACGGGCGGGATGGTTGATGTTTGGTCGCGGCGCGGGCGGCGATGGCCGCCCGCTTGGCAAGTGGTGCACAAAGACAAAGGGCCGGAGGTTTCCCCCCGGCCCTGTGCCTTGCGATCCCGCTGCGATCAGAGTTTCAGCGCGGGGATGATCTGCTTTTTCCGCGACATGATGCCCGGCAGGACGACGGTGTCGCCCGTCACGGTGCAGCCGAAGGAGGCTTCGGCGATCTGCTTCACGAGGTCGTTGGGGACCAGAAGCGTCGCCTCTTCCCTGATGATGTCCACGACGAAGAGCAGGACCTGATCGGCGCCGTCTTCCTTGGCCACGCCGACCATGGACTGCATCAGGCTGTCCTTGCGGTCCAGCACCACCTTGGGCGCGGTGGTCTCAAGCACCGAGACGCGCAGTTCCTTGCCGGCGACGGTGTATTCCTTGGAATCCATCCGCAGGAGTTCGGCGTCGGAGAAGGCGGAGACGTCGGATTTGGCCTCGAACATGGCGGTCGCCAGTTCGTTGATCGATACGCCCAGATCGGCGGCCAGTTTCTCGGCCACGGCGCGGTCATGGGGCGTGGTGGTGGGCGAGCGGAATTCCAGCGTGTCGGACAGGATGCAGGACAGCATCGCGCCCTTGATGGCCTTGGGGGCCTTGGCAAGGTCGGCGCCCATCAGGTCGTGCATGATGGTGGCGGTGCAGGCCAGCGGGCGGATGGTGATGTCGATCGGGGTCTTGGTCTTGATGCCGCCGACCAGCAAGTGGTGGTCGATGATGGCAGTGATCTTGGCGTCGTTGATCGAGGGGGGCAGTTCGGCGGGGTTGTTGGTGTCCACGATCACGACGGAGTCGTCGGCGGTCACGTCCGCGATGATGGCGGGCTTGTCCAGACCCCAGTGACGCAGGACGAAGGCGGCTTCGGTGTTCGGTTCGCCAAGGAGGACGGGCTTGGCGGGGGTGCCCTTCACCTCGGACAGGTACCAGGCCCAGATGATGGGCGAGCCGGTGGAGTCGGTGTCGGGGGATTTGTGGCCGAATACGAGCGTGGTCATGGTGTGCGCCTTGGGTGGATGGATTTTGCGGCGCTTATAGGCAAGGTCGCGGGGCTTGTCACGCAGGGGGCGCGGGGGGATGCTGCGCTGCGGCAAAAAGGGCGCGGCGGGGTGCCGCCGCGCCCTGCGGCCTAGCGTCCGCGCGGTTTCTGCGCGTGGATCAGCCGGTTGGCGGATTTGCCCCGTGGCACATGGCCGGCCCCGCGCGGGGGCTGCGGTTTCGGTCCCATGGCCTGTGCCGGGGTGACGGCACGCAGGGCGGGGCGGGCAAGCGGTGGTTTTCCCGCAGGGGCGGGGGGAAGGGATTTCTTCGGCATGGTCTGCTGCCTTTTGCTGGAGCGGAGGGTGCGCCGTGCCGCGTCGGGCACGGCGGCGGGTCCCGCGCCCTTCGGGGCGCGTCTCAGGCGGAAAGGATCATCGGCAGGGTACTCCTGTGCGCGTGGTGGCGGGGCCGTTGGCAGGGCAACGGCGCGGCGGTTCCCTTGCGGGTCAGGCGGACAGGATCATTGTCGGGGCACTCCCATAGAGTGTCATTGTGATAGCACTGAAGCGGGGCAAGATCAACCGGCGGGTGTGGCGGTCAGGGGGTGAGGGGTTCGATGGTCCAGCCCGCCTGTTCCAGCAGGCGCAGGACGCCCGTTTCCCCCGGCAGGTGCAATGCGCCGAAGGCGACGAGGACGGGGCCCTGCGCGGCGGCGCTTTCGATGACCGGTATCCAGGCCGTGTTGCGGGCTGTCATCAGGGTGGCTTCCATGCGGGCGAAATCCTGTTCCACCTGTGCCGGGTCCATGCCCGGCGCGGCGAGGGCGAGTTTGCGGGTGAATTCCCAGATGAGGCGGGATTCGCCCGCGAAATAGGCGTCGGCAAGGGTGACGGCGTAATCGTCGCCCTGCGGTTCGAGCGCCAGCGCCGAGCGGATCATGGCAAGCTGTTCGTCGCGGGGCATGTCCTCGAACAGGCCGAAGACGGTGTCATGGGGTTCCAGCGCCATGACGGGGATGCCCCTGGCCGTGGCACGGTCGATCACCATGCCGTCCAGCCCGCCCTTCCCGCCGCCGCCCTGCATCGCCGCCATCCCGCAGGCGGGCAGGGACAGGAGGACGGAGACATACCAGGGGCGGAACTTGGACACCATGAAGGGCGGCAGCCCGCGTTCGCGCATGGCATCGGCCAGGAGGGCCCATTCGTCATCGGAAAGCGACTCGCGCAGGGTCGGGCCTTCGGTGGCGACCATGAGCGAGGGGTTGCGGGCGAGGTCGTCCATCAGCGCGGCCTCTTCCTTTGGCCCGGCCTCGACGAGGACGGTCTTGGCGCCGTCGAGCAGGGGCGCGATGCGGGCGAGCGTAGCGGCATGGCGCGGGTCGTCGAGGTGGTAGGTGCCAACGAGGTGGATGGTGCTGTCGCCGCGTGTCGCGGTCCAGAGATTGCCGCGGGGGAAGGGCACGGCATCGGCGGCGGCAAAGAGGGCGCGGCGTTCGGTCCCGTCCAGCCGGTCGATCAGGTTTTCGCCGGTGCAGGCGGCGCGTGCCGCCGGAGCGGCGGCAACGGCGAGGGCGAGGGCGAGCGGGGCGAGAAGGTGGCGGAGCATGGGACCCCCTGCGGTTGTCTGCCGGAAGGTGGCATCGGGGGGACGTTTTGGGAAGGGGCGAGGGCGGAGGAACGTGCGGTTCGGCGGGGCCGAGGGGGCGCGGCGGGCGAAATTTTGTCGGAACGGGACGGTGCGCGGGTGTTGACTCGCGCAGGGGCTTTGCCTAACTGATGCGCCGTTAGCGCTCGTCTGGCATGAGTGCTAAAACCCACATGAACTGGAACCTAGGGAGTGTTCTCAGATGGCTTTCAAACCGCTGCATGACCGTGTGCTGGTCCGCCGCGTCCAGAGCGACGAAAAGACCAAGGGCGGTCTGATCATCCCCGACACCGCGAAGGAAAAGCCCGCAGAGGGCGAAGTGGTGGCCGTGGGCGAAGGCGCCCGCAAGGATTCGGGCGAGCTGATCGCGCCGGCCGTCAAGTCGGGCGACCGCGTGCTGTTCGGCAAGTGGTCCGGCACGGAAGTGACCGTGAACGGCGAGGAACTGCTGATCATGAAGGAAAGCGACATCCTCGGGATCATCTCGTGATGCGCAGCGGGCGGGGTGCGCCCCGCCCTTGGGCCGGACCGGCCCGCATGATCAAGGCAAACAGAATTCAGAGGAGTTAGCACCATGGGTGCCAAGGACGTACGTTTCGATACCGATGCCCGCGACCGGATGCTGCGCGGCGTCAACATCCTTGCCGATGCCGTCAAGGTGACGCTGGGCCCGAAGGGCCGCAACGTCGTGATCGAGAAGAGCTTCGGCGCACCGCGCATCACCAAGGACGGTGTGTCGGTGGCGAAGGAGATCGAACTCGCCGACAAGTTCGAGAACATGGGCGCGCAGATGGTGAAGGAAGTCGCTTCCCGCACCAATGACGAGGCCGGCGACGGCACCACCACCGCGACCGTCCTGGCGCAGGCCATCGTCAAGGAAGGCATGAAGGCGGTTGCCGCCGGCATGAACCCGATGGACCTGAAACGCGGGATCGACATGGCGACCTCGAAGGTCGTGGAGCAGATCAAGGCGGCGGCCCGTCCGGTGAAGGATTCGGACGAAGTCGCGCAGGTCGGCACCATCTCGGCCAACGGTGAAGCCCAGATCGGCCGCTTCATCGCGGATGCGATGCAGAAGGTCGGCAACGAGGGTGTGATCACCGTCGAAGAGAACAAGGGGATGGAGACGGAAGTCGAAGTCGTCGAAGGGATGCAGTTCGACCGCGGCTACCTGTCGCCCTACTTCGTCACCAATGCCGACAAGATGATCGCGGAACTGGAAGACGCCTTCATCCTGCTTCACGAGAAGAAGCTGTCGTCGCTGCAGCCGATGGTCCCGCTGCTGGAAGCCGTGATCCAGTCGCAGCGCCCGCTGGTCATCGTGGCCGAGGATGTGGAAGGCGAAGCCCTTGCCACGCTGGTCGTGAACAAGCTGCGCGGCGGTCTGAAGATCGCTGCGGTCAAGGCTCCGGGCTTCGGCGACCGCCGCAAGGCCATGCTGCAGGACATCGCCATCCTGACCGGCGGTCAGGTGATCAGCGACGATCTGGGCATGAAGCTGGAAAACGTGTCCATCGACATGCTGGGCCGCGCCAAGAAAGTCTCGATCAACAAGGACAACACCACGATCGTTGACGGTCACGGTGACAAGGCCGAGATCGAGGCCCGCGTGGCGCAGATCCGCACGCAGATCGAGGAAACGACCTCGGACTACGACCGCGAGAAGCTGCAGGAGCGTGTTGCCAAGCTGGCGGGCGGCGTGGCCGTCATCCGCGTCGGCGGCATGACCGAAGTCGAAGTGAAAGAGCGCAAGGACCGCGTTGACGACGCGCTGAACGCGACCCGCGCTGCGGTGCAGGAAGGCGTGATCGTCGGCGGCGGCGTGGCGCTGGTGCAGGCCGGCAAGGCGCTGGACGGGCTGAAGGGCCAGAACAGCGACCAGGACGCCGGTATCGCCATCGTGAAGCGCGCGCTGGAAGCGCCGCTGCGCCAGATCGCGGAAAACGCGGGCGTGGACGGTGCGGTGGTCGCGGGCAAGATCCGCGAATCGTCGGACCTGTCCTTCGGCTTCAACGCGCAGACCGAAGAGTATGGCGACATGTTCGCCTTCGGCGTGATCGACCCGGCCAAGGTGACGCGCACGGCGCTGGAAGACGCGGCTTCGGTGGCGTCGCTGCTGATCACCACGGAAGCGATGATCGCGGACAAACCGGCCGACAAGGCCGCTGCTCCGGCTGGCGGCGGTATGCCGGGCGGCATGGACTTCTGATCCCGTCACAGGGGGAAGGATGGAAGGGGCGGTCTTCGGACCGCCCCTTTCTGCTTTGGCGGATGCACTGTTGCCCCCTCACCCCGACCCTCTCCCCCACGGGGGAGAGGGGGCGCCCCCGCGTCACCGGCGCATCCGCGACAGCGGCGACAGGACCGCCCGCCGGATATCCGGGC
>AYNO01000049.1 GCA_000500915.1 Rhodobacter sp. CACIA14H1 | reverse complement strand
GGTCGCCTCGCTCGAGGCGCTGGGCGCCGCGATTTCGGACGCGCGGGACGGGGGCGAGAAGGCGCGGCTGATGGCCGTGCTATCCGCTAGGGGATAACACTATTGCGCGTTTGGCCGGAACCTGCCGATCCAACGTTCGTTCTATGACGTGATATCGCATATCATCGCGGTTGCAGCCTACATCCGGGACCGAAGGCGGTGTGGACCAGTCCGGCACCGCGCAGGAAGGAAAGGACCTTTCATGAGACGCATCCTTATTTCGACGACGGCCCTGTCGGTGGCCCTGACCCAGATCGCAAGTGTGCCTGCCATCGCGCAGACCCTGACCGAGGATGGCAGCGTGATCGGCGAGGATGGATCGGTCCTCTGCCTGGGCACGGTGGAGGCGCCGTGCGACCTGGACGCGGTACTGGAGGAACTCGCGGCCCAGAAGGCTGCCGAGGAAGCTGCGGCACAGGCGGAGGCCGAGGCTGCGGCACAGGCGGAGGCCGAGGCTGCCGCGCAGGCGGAGGCTGAGGCTGCCGCGCAGGCGGAGGCTGAGGCTGCTGCGCAGGCGGAAGCTGAGGCTGCGGCACAGGCGGAGGCCGAGGCTGCCGCGCAGGCGGAGGCTGAGGCGCAGCGGGCTGCCGAGGAAGCGGCTGCTGCAGAAGCGGAAGCCGCCGCGCAGGCCGAGGCCGAGGCACAGCGTGCGGCGGAAGAGGCTGCCGCTGCCGAGGCTGCGGCACAGGCAGAAGCGGAAGCCGCCGCTGCGGCAGAGGCCGCCGCGCAGGACGAGGCCGTGCAGGAGGATCCTGCGGCGCAGGATCCCGCACTGGACGAGGCGATGGAGCAACTGCTGACCGAGGAGCCCGCGCCCGAAGCGACCGACGCGCCGGAAGCCGCGACCGAAGAACCGGTGGCGGAGCCGGGGATCGTCACGGATGAGACCGTCACGGAGCCCGAGGCCGTCACCGAAGAACCCGCCACCGAAGAACCGGTGGCCGAAGACCCCGTGGCCGTGCCGAAAGAGCCTGTCGAAGGCGATGCCGGCGCGACGGTCGAGACCGGAGTTGAGGCCGAAGTCGGGGCCGAAGGCGCGGCCGCTGCGGAAGAGCCGCTCGTTGCCCCCGACGGCACGCCGATCCAGACCTTCGTCGCCGAACAGCCCGCCGATCTGGTCGATCCCGCGGCGACCGAAGTGCCCAACGAGGAAGCGATCGAGACGCTGAGCACGCTGCTGGGCGCAACGCAAACGGCCGACGCGCCGGAAGAGGCCGCGCCGCAGACCGAGGCGGCCCTTGCGGCAACGGCCGCGCCCGTGCAGGCGACCGAGGGCGAACCGGTGCAGATCGTCCCGTCCGACACGGCAGAGAACGTGATCGTCGAACAGATCACCGAGGAAACCGTGCGCAGTTCCGCGCAGGATTTCACCGCGCCGGCGACGGCCGATCTGGCAACGGCGGCCGCTGCTGCCGGGTCGGGCAGCCGTGGCCTGACCGATCTGCAGAAATTCGGGCTGGTCGCGCTGGGGGCTCTGGCCGTCGGTGCCATCATCAACGCGAACCGCGACCAGGTCGTGTCGAACACGGGCGACCGTGTCGTCGTCCGGCGCGGGGACGGCAACTATTACGTTTACAAGGACGACGATACCCTTCTGCGTCGCCCCGGATCGACGGTGCGGACCGAATCCTTCCGTGACGGGTCCACGCGGACCATCGTGGAACGCGCGGACGGGTCGCAGATCGTCACGATCCGCGATGCGACGGGCCGCGTGCTGCGACGCGCCAGCTATGACAGCCTTGGCCGCGAGATCGTCTATATCGACGACCTCTATCCGGAAGAGCGGATCGATGTGCGCACCCTGCCGCAGCCGCGGGGGCGTGTGATCTCGATGTCCACCTCGGAAGAGGATGCGCTGTTGCGTGCCCGCATGGCGGCACTGGACGCGCAGGAAATCGGTCGGACGTTCAGTCTCCGCCAGATCCGCGAGGTGCGTGAGGTGCGGCAACTGGCGGCAACGGTGGATGTGAACAACATCACCTTCGACACCGGTTCGGCTGCGATCAAGGCGTCGCAGGCGGAATCGCTGGCGGCGCTGGGGCGGTTCATGCAGGCGATGATCCGCGAGAATCCGAAGGAGATGTTCCTGATCGAGGGGCATACCGACGCCGTGGGGCCCGCCTCGCTGAACCTGACCCTGTCGGACCGCCGGGCCGAGAGCGTCGCGCTGGCACTGACGGAATATTTCGACGTTCCGCCGGAAAACCTTGTCGTGCAGGGCTATGGCGAGTCGGAACTGCGGGTGAACACGCAGGGGGCCGAGCGGCAGAACCGCCGTGTCGCCGTCCGGATCATCACCCCGCTGCTGCGCACGGCGGAACTGCGCTGAGTTGACCTGCATCAAGGCCGGGCCTTCGGGCCCGGTCTAGACAGGATGCAAGGACGGACTCCTCCCTTGTTCCGTCCTGACGCGTGCCGCTCCTCCCTGCGTGGCACTGCATCCGGCGCCGTGGGACTTTCCCGCCCACGGCGCCTTTCCTTTTCCCGCCCTTCCCACCTTTTGCCTATGGCGCCCCAGCAGGGCGCGGCGCATCATCCCGTGGGCTGGGAGGGGAAGATGACCAGAGCACGCGCCGAACACGACAGCATTCCGGAAATCGCGCTTGGCTGGCACCGTGCCGGCAAGGGTGCGGTGCTTGCCACCGTGATCGAGACATGGGGATCGGCACCGCGACAGGCGGGCAGCCAGTTGGCCGTATCGGGCGAGGGGGAGATGATGGGCTCCGTCTCGGGCGGCTGCGTCGAGGGCGCGGTCGTGACCGAGGCGATGGAGGCCCTGCAGGACCGCCGGTCCCGCGTCCTGACCTTCGGGGTAAGCGACGAGACGGCGTTTTCCGTGGGGCTGGCCTGTGGCGGGACGATCCGCGTGCTGGTGGAACCGGTGGGAGAGGGGGCGGAGGCCCTGCCTGCCGCGATGCTGGAGCAGGTGGTCGCGGCGCGCGAGGCGCGGGAGCCCGTGGCGGTTTCGGTGGATGTGGAGGGCTGGACACGGCGGCTGCTGCACCCCGGCGAGGAGGCGGCGGTGGATGCGCGGTTCCGGTCGGACAGGTCGGGGATGGAGGAGGACGGGCGTTTCGTCGCCATCCACAACCCGCCCCTGCGGCTGATCGTGGTGGGGGCCGTGCATATCGCGCAGGCGCTGGTGCAGATGGCGCGGCTGTGCGGCTATGACACGGTGCTGATCGACCCGCGGTCGGCCTTCGGATCGGAGGCCCGTTTCCCGGACGAGGTGATCGTCGAGGATTGGCCGGACGAGGCGATGGAGGCGCTGAAACCCGACGCCCGCACCGCCATCGTGACGCTGACCCATGACATGAAACTGGACGATCCCGCGATCCGCATCGCCTTGCGGTCGGGGTGTTTCTACCTTGGTTGTCTGGGGTCCACGCGGACCCATGCCAAGCGGGTGGAGCGGCTGGTCGCGGCAGGGTTCACCGAGGCCGAGATTGCCCGCATCCATGCGCCCGTCGGGCTGGATACGGGGGCCAAGACGCCGGCTGAAATCGCCGTCTCGATCATGGCGCAGATCACGACGCGGCTGCGGAAGGGGTGACATGTTCTTCGGCGAGGTGGAATTGGAGGCGGCGGCAGGGGCGATCCTTGCCCATTCCGAAGAGGTGCCGGGCGGGCGGCTGCGCAAGGGGCTGATCCTTGGCGCGGCAGAGGTCGCGGCGCTGCGGGCGGCAGGGCGGGATGTGGTCACGGTGGCCCGTCTGGACGCGGAGGATGTGGGCGAGGATGCGGCGGCGGCGCGGCTGGCGGCGGCGCTGGTGCCGGATGCCGCCGGGCAGGGGCTGTCCTTGGGGACGGCATTCACCGGGCGGGTCAACCTGAACGCGACGGGGCCGGGGGTGGTGGAGCTGGATGTGGGGGCGATCCACCGGCTGAACCTTGTCGATCCGGCCATCACGCTGGCGACGCTGCCCCCTTTGCATCGGGTGGCGAAGGGGCAACTGGTCGGGACGGTGAAGATCATCGCCTATGGCGTGCCGGAAGCCGCGCTGCGTGCCGCCTGTGCCGACGTGGCGGGGGCGGTGCGGGTGCGCCCCGTGGTGATGGAGAGTGCGGGGTTGATCTTGACCGAAATCCCGGGAAGCGATCCGAAGCTGGCTGCCAAGGGCAGGCGGGCGATGGAGGCGCGGCTGAAGGCGCTGGGGATGCGGCTGTCGGAGGTGGTGACGGTGCCGCACGAGACCGTTTCCATCGCGGGGGCGCTGCGGGTTTTGCCGGGAGATATGGCGATGATCCTGACGGGTTCGGCGACATCGGACCTTCAGGACACCGCGCCGCAGGCGGTGCGCGTGGCGGGGGGCGAGGTGTTCCGGTTCGGGATGCCTGTCGATCCCGGAAACCTGCTGTTCCACGGTCGGCAGGGCGGGCGGCCCGTGATCGGCCTGCCGGGCTGTGCGCGGTCGCCGGCGCTGAACGGGGCGGACTGGGTTCTGGAACGCTATGCCTGCGGCTTGGCCGTCAGCGATGCGGATGTCGCGGCGATGGGGGTGGGGGGCCTGCTGAAGGAAATCCCGCTGCGACCCCAGTTGCGCGAGCCGGAATGACAAAGGGCGCACCGGCGGTGCGCCCTGCATCGGTGTCCGTGACGTCGCCCTTTATTTCGGGGCGATCATCATGACCATCTGGCGCCCTTCCAGCTTGGGCATCGATTCGACCTTGCCATTGTCGCCCACATCGGAGGCCACGCGGTTGAGCAGGTCGAGACCGAGTTCCTGGTGCGCCATTTCGCGTCCGCGGAAGCGGAGCGTGACCTTCACCTTGTCGCCCTCTTCGAGGAATTTCAGGACCGAGCGCATCTTGACCTGGTAGTCATGCGTGTCGGTGCCGGGGCGGAACTTGATTTCCTTGATCTCGATGATCTTCTGCTTCTTGCGCGCTTCGGCTTCGCGTTTCTGCTGTTCATACTTGAACTTGCCGAAGTCCATGATCTTGCAGACCGGCGGTTCCGCGTTCGGGCTGATCTCGACGAGGTCGAGCCCCGCCTCCTCGGCCAGCGCCATGGCGCGGGCGGGCGTCACCACCCCGATGTTTTCGCCATCAGCGCCGATCAGGCGGATTTCCGGCGAGCGGATACGTTCGTTCACGCGGGGTCCCGTTTCGCGTTGCGGCGGGGCGTTGTGGGGTCTGCGGGCTATGGTGGTCGTCCTTCTGCGGTTTAATCGGCGCGCGCAATCTAAGCGCCACAGGGGCGGGATTCAATCGGATTCGCTTTGTAAGCATGGGGTTTCACCTCCACCATCGGTGGTGCGGACGGGGCGTAACCCTGCGAAAAACCGCATCGCGGTTGTGGGCTGCGCCTCGCAGGGCTTCAATTCCGGGGCGGAAAGGTCCATATGTCCCGCGGACCGGAGAACCGCTCCGGCATGGGAGAACAAGACAATGAATAGAAACGTGCTCATCGGGCTTGTGGTCGTGGTTCTTGCAGGGGCTGGCTATTACCAGTTCAGCTATGTTCCGGCGCA
Organism: Rhodobacter sp. CACIA14H1; assembly: GCA_000500915.1. Classification (GTDB taxonomy): domain Bacteria; phylum Pseudomonadota; class Alphaproteobacteria; order Rhodobacterales; family Rhodobacteraceae; genus Paragemmobacter. The sequence continues at coordinate 16,831 of AYNO01000049.1, read as the reverse complement.
ACGCGCCGCCGAGGAAGCGGCTGCCGCAGCCAAGGCCGCCGAGGAAGCAGCCGCCGCAGCGGCAGCAGAAGCCGAGGCAGCAGCGCAGAAAGCCGCCGAAGAGGCAGCCGCCGCAGCAGCCGCGGCAGAGGCAGAGGCGGCTGCAGCTGCCGAAGCCGCAGCCGCCGCAGCGACCGAAGCGGCTGCCGCCCTGGATCCGGCGAATTTCGACGCAGCCCGCGTCAATGCGCTGATCGATGCATCGCAACTGGATGCCACCACCAAGACCACGCTGAAGGCAGCGGTCGATGCGGCAGCGTCGAACCCCGCGATGGTGCAGACCGCCATCGATCAGGTCCGCGCCGCGCTGGGCCTCTGACGGCAGGGCGGGGGGTTCGGTCCCCCGCAGCATCAATCCCTGAATGAAACAGGCCGCGCAGGGATGCGCGGCCTTTTCCTTTGCAGGGGCGGCGGATCAGATGCCGTCGCCGACGAAGGCCTTTTCCACCACGAATTGCTGCGGGTCGGAATTCGCGCCTTCGGTCAGGCCGAAATCTTCGAGGATCTTCTTCACATCCACGTTGAAGGCCAGCGATCCGCAGACCATGGCACGGTCTTCGGCAGGGTTCATCGCGGGAAGGCCGAGGTCGGCAAAGACCTTGCCGGAGGTCAGGTTGTCCGTCACCCGACCCATGTGATGGAATTCCTCGCGCGTGGTGGTGGGGTAGTAGAGGAGCTTGTCCCCCACCAGTTCGCCGATCAGCGGGTCGTCCTTCAGGCTTTCCACCAGTTGGCGGCCGTATTCCAGTTCCGCCACCTCGCGGCAGGTGTGCATCATGATGACCTGATCGTATTTTTCGTACGTTTCCGGTTCGCGCATGAGCGAGGCGAAGGGGGCGATCCCGGTGCCGGTGGCAAGGAACCACAGACGCTTGCCCGGAAGCAGGGCGTCATGGACCAGCGTGCCCACGGGTTTCGGGCGCAGGATGATTTCGTCCCCCGGCTGGATGTGCTGGAGCTTCGAGGTCAGGGGGCCGTCCGGCACCTTGATCGAGTAGAATTCCAGTTCCTCGTCCCATGCGGGCGAGGCGATGGAATAGGCCCGCAGCAGCGGTTTTCCGTTATCGCCGAGAAGGCCGATCATCACGAATTCGCCCGACCGGAACCGCAGCGAGCGGGGCCGTGTTACGCGGAAGGAAAAGAGGCGGTCCGTCCAGTGGGTGACCTGCGTGACGGTCTGCGCGTCGGGCAGGTGCGGCTTTGCGGCGGGTGCGTTCATTTCTGCAAGTTCCGTCATGGGGACGAACCTTTCCTGAACCGTGACCCGCGCAAGGGCAAGCCCTGCGGGGTGCGGCTAATTTCGTTTGTGTACGTACAAGTTTTCGGGCGTCGCGTCCAGTCCGGCCTCAGGCCCGCAGGCGCGACTGGTAGTCATGGGCCTTCCAGTCGGCGCGGAACGCCCATTGGCCGGCGGGTTGGCGGGCGGCGAGGTCTTCGGAAATCTCCACCTCGTCAAAGCCCACGCGGCGGACCATGGCGTATTGGTCGGCGATCACGTGGCCCTGTGCCCGCAGCCGGCCCTTGTAGCCCATCATCCGCAGGCGGCGGGCGATTGTGAAGGCGCGGCCGTCGTTGAAGGCGGGGAAGGCCACGCGCACAAGGCGCAGGTCGGCCAGATGTGGCTGCAGCGCGGTCGGGTCGTCGGTGTTGGACAGATCCACCGCCCCCTGATGCGATGCGATATCCGCCAGCGCGACGAAGGGGGCGTTCCAGTCTTCGGCCGCGAAGCCGGTATCGGTGACGATCACGCTCATGCCGCGTTCTCCTGTGTGGTGCGGACGGGTTTGCCGTCGATGAAGTGGATGCCGCATTCCGTCTTCTGGCTGCCGCGCCAGCGGCCCGCGCGGGGGTCTTCGCCCGGCTTGACGGGGCTGGTGCAGGGGGCGCAGCCGATGGACGGATAGCCCTTGGCCACCAGCGGGTGACGGGGCAGGCGGTTTTCGACCATGTATTCCTCAAGATCCTCGCGGCCCCAATGGGCCAGCGGGTTGACCTTGATCCGCGTCTCGCCTTCGGCGTCGAAGAATTCCACCGTGTTGCGTGTCGCGCCCTGATAGCGCTTGCGCCCCGTGATCCAGCCGTCGAAATCGGCCAGCGCACGTTCCAGCGGTTCGACCTTGCGGACGCCGCAGCAGGCATCGGTATTGAACTGGTGCAGCGTGCCGTCGGGGTCTTCGAAATTCACGCGGGCCGGATTGGCGCGGATGGTGCGGACATCGCAGAGATGCAGCTTTTCGGCCAGCTCGCGCTGGTAGTCCAGCGTTTCCTGGAACAGCATCCGCGTGTCGATGAACAGCACCGGCGTTTCCGGCGCGATGACCGAGACGAGATGCAGCAGCACCACCGATTCCGCCCCGAAGGACGATACCAGCGCCACCTTGCCCAGGTCCGCATCCTTCAGCGCGTGTTCCAGCACCGCGGTCGCGCCGTGGTGCTTGTAACGGGCGTTCAGGAGGGCGACGCGGTTGGCGACGTTGCCTTCCGGCGTGCTGGTGTCACGCGGCATCCTTTTCGCCTTCCCCGTCGTAGAGCGCCGCCTTGAACGGGTCGATGCCCGTACGGCGGTAGGTTTCGAGGAAGGTTTCCCCGGGCGACTGGCGGACGTCCAGATAGGCGCGGACGATGCGTTCGATGGCGGGAACGATCTCGTCATAGGCGAAGCCCGGACCCGTCTTTTCGCCGATGGCCGCCGTTTCGGTGCCGTCGCCGCCAAGGGTGATCTGGTAATTCTCCACCCCTGCGCGGTCGAGGCCGAGGATGCCGATATGGCCGACATGGTGGTGCCCGCAGGCGTTGATGCAGCCCGAGATCTTGATCTTCAGGGGGCCGACGTCATGCTCCAGCTTCAGCTCGTCGAAGCGGGTGGCGATCTGCTGGGCGATCGGGATCGACCGGGCGGTGGCGAGCGAGCAGTAGTCCATCCCCGGGCAGGCGATGATGTCGGAGATCAGGCCCACATTGGCCGTGCCGAGCCCCGCCTTGACCAGCGCGGCATGCAGCGCGGGCAGGTCGGATTTGTGCACATGGGGCAGGATGACGTTCTGTTCGTGGCTGATGCGGATTTCCGAATGACCATAGCGTTCGGCAAGGTCCGCGATCAGGCGCATCTGGTCGGAGGTCGCGTCGCCGGGGGTTTCGCCATGCGCCTTGAGGCTGATGGTGACGATGGCGTATTGCGCGTTGCGGTGGGTGTGCAGGTTCGTGTCGGCCCAGGCGCGGAAGGCCGGATCGGCCTTGTGGAAGGCGTCGAAGGCATCGACCGGCGCGTTGCGGAAGGCGGGGGGCGCGAAGGCCGCTTCGATCTCGGCCAGCAGTTTCTGGTCGTTGCCGCCGAAGAGGGGGCGGAGTTCCGCGAAACGGTCTTCGATCAGGCGCGTGATCTCTTCCTTGCCGGTTTCATGGACGGTGATCTTGATGCGCGCCTTGTACTTGTTGTCGCGGCGGCCGAGCGTGTTGTAAACGCTGAGGACAGCTTCGACATAGGGCAGCAGGTCAGCCTTGGGCAGGAAGTCCCGCACCGTGTGGCCGATCATGGGCGTGCGGCCAAGGCCGCCGCCGACGATCACCTCGAAGCCCGGTTCGCCCTTGGCGTTGCGGACCATCCGCAGCCCGATGTCATGGGCGCGGGTGACGGCGCGGTCGTTCGGGCTGCCGGTGATGGCGATCTTGAACTTGCGGGGCAGGAATTGGAATTCCGGGTGATCGGTGGACCACTGGCGCAGCAGTTCGGCCACGGGGCGGGGGTCTTCGATTTCATCCGCGGCGGCGCCGGCGAAGTGGTCGGCGGTCACGTTGCGGACGCAGTTGCCCGAGGTCTGGATGGCGTGCATCCCGACATCGGCCAGCGCCTGCAGCATCTTCGGCACGTCTTCCAGCTTCGGCCAGTTGAACTGGATGTTCTGGCGCGTGGTGAAGTGGCCGTAGCCTTTGTCCCAGGTATCCGCGATATAGGCCAGTTGCCGCATCTGGCGCGGGTTGATCGTGCCATAGGGGATGGCCACGCGCAGCATGTAGGCGTGCAGTTGCAGGTAAAGCCCGTTCATCAGGCGCAGGGGGCGGAATTCATCCTCGGTCAGCGACCCGTCGAGGCGGCGTTCCACCTGCTGGGTGAACTGGGCGACACGTTCGCGGACGAAGGCTTCGTCGAATTCGGAATAGCTGTACATCTTGGCTGCCTCAGTTCGCGTAATCGGCCTGCTTGCCGTGCTTGTAGTTCGACGGGCCGCGGGTGCGGAATTCCTCGCGGAAATGGGTGGGTTCGGGGCCGTTCGGGCCGGGCTTGGCATCGGCCAGATAGGCGCCGACCACGACCAGCTTCTGCGCCGCCGCGTGCAGCAGGCGCATCTGGGCATGGGCCTCGTCCTCGATCAGCTCGGCATCGTGGTGGAAGGGGGACCAGCGGTCGTCTGCGGTCAGATAAACGACGTCGCCTTCGCGCAGGCGGTTGGCGGTGACGATCTTGGGTATGAAGCGGCGGCTCATGCGGAGGCTTCCTTCAATTCGGTCAGCGCCGCGCGGGCGCGGCGGGGGGACAGGCCATAGAGCAGGACGGCAGGGCCGTCCAGTTGCGCCACGGCCTCGGGCAGGGTGGCAAGGGTGGCGGCCATGACGCGCTGGTCGGGGCGCGAGACGTTTTCAACGATGGTGACGGGCGTTTCGGGGCTGGCACCGTGCATCATCAGGCGGCCCTGGATGAAGCGGCTGGATTTCTTGCCCATGTAGATCGCCGCCACTTCGCCCGTGCGGGCCATGCCGCGCCAGTCCTGTTCGGCGAACCCTTCCATGTCGTGCCCCGTGACGATCCGCAGCGACCCGTTGCGCCCGCGTTTCGTCAGGCTTTGCCCGATGGCGGCGGCGGCGACGGTGCCCGAGGTCAGGCCCGGCAGGATGCGGAAGGCGATGCCCGCGGCTTCCAGCGCGTCCATCTCTTCGTCCAGACGGCCGAAGATGCCGCAGTCGCCTCCCTTCAGCCGCACCACCCTTGCACCGGTCAGCGCCTGCGCGACCAGCGTCGCGTTGATCGTGGATTGGGTGGTGGAGGGGCCGAAGCCTTCCTTGCCGACATCGATCCGGCGGACATGCGCGGGGATGAGGGCCATCACTTCGTCGCCCACCAGGCGGTCGTGGATCACCACATCCGCATCCTGCAGGGCGCGGAAGGCGCCCAGCGTAAGATGCGCGGCGGCCCCCGGCCCGGCACCGACGAAGGTGACGGGGGCGGAAGCCGGAACGAAGGTCGGCAGATCGGTCATGGCGCGTGTCCAGTGATTGATACCCGCAATATAGGAGATTTTCCCTGTTTGGGGCCAGACGCCCTTGCAGATAAGAACGTTTGTTCCGATACTGCGGCCAGACGGAACGTGTTTCCGCGAAACGGGGGAATTGGCGAATGGCGGTCCGGCTGGACGAAATGGACAGGAAAATCCTTGTCGAGTTGCAGGCCGATGCCGAGCAATCGCTGGATGAAATCGCCCGCAAGGTGGGCAGTTCCAAGACCCCCGTCTGGAACCGCATCCGCCGGATGAAGGAGGCGGGAGTGATCACCCGCCAGACCGCCATCCTCGATCCCGAGGCGCTGGGGCTGGAGGCCTGTTTTTTCGTCCTGATCCGCACCAGCGAGCATGAGGCGGAGTGGCAGAGGAAGTTCCTGAAAGCCTTGCGCGAAAGGCCCGAAGTGCTGGAGGCGCACCGTCTGGCGGGGGATATCGATTACATCCTGAAGGTGCGGGTGAAGAACGCACGGGCCTATGACACTTTCTATCAGGCGCTGATTTCCGAAGTGCGGATCTACAACGTGACCGCGCTGCTGAGCATGGAAGAGATCAAGGCGACGACGGTGCTGCCGGTCTAGAACGCCACGAGGATCATCAGGATCACCAGCATTTCCAGCCCGTGCTTGGCGATTTCGAAGCCCAGCCCGTACCACGGGTCCATCCCGAAAAGATCGCGGGATGCCAGATGCAGCAGCACCAGCAGCACGCCGCCGACCAGCGTGAGGCCGAGGTCAACGGGAAGGCGGCGCGGCAATTTGAGAAGGCGCCGTGCAAGGACAAGACCCCCGCCCACGGCAAGACTGATCAGGACGGTCGAAAGGAAGGAATGAAGCACTTTCCGGACATTCTGCACTGTTTAAATTCAAAGGAGACCGTCGGCAGGCGGGAAACAACCTGACCTTACGTTCTGCTTCGACCCGAAAGTATCGTTCCGGTTGCCCGAAGGTCAATCCTGCCTAAGGCGGAGCGCCTTCAGCCCGTGGAAATGATAGGCATCCGCATAGGCGGGCGGTGCGGCCATTCGCAGATTTGGCAGCTTCTGGAACAGGATCGGCAGCGCGATCTGCAATTCCAGCCGCGCCAGCGGTGCGCCGACGCAGAAATGCAGACCCGCGCCGAAGCTGAGGTTGGGCTTTTCCGTCCGTTGTGGATTGAAGAGGTCCGGGCGTTCCCATGCCGCAGGGTCGCGGTTGGCGGCGGCCAGCAGCAGGCCCACCTGTTCGCCGCGGCGGAAGGTGTGGCCCATCACCTCTACCTCCTCATAGGCCCAGCGGGTGAAGAGGTGCAGGGGCGGGTCGTAGCGCAAGAGTTCCTCGACCGTCGCCTCGATCCGGTCGGGGGAAAGGGCAGCGGGCGGGGTGGCGGTTTCCAGCAGCGTCTTCACACCGTTGCCGATGGAGTGGACCGTTGCCTCGTGGCCCGCGTTCAGCAGGAGGATGCAGGTGGTGATCAGTTCATCCGTCGTCAGACGGTCGCCGTCCATTTCGGCGGCGATCAGGCTGGTGATCAGGTCATCGCGGGGATCGTTCCTGCGGGCATCGACGTAACCCCGCATGAAGGTTACGAAATCCTCGGTCGCGCGGACGGCGCGGTCTTCCATTTCACGTGTGCGGCCGGCCATGTACATGCCGACCATCGCGTTGGACCAGCGCAGCAGGTCCGGCCCCATTTCCTCGGGCACGCCAAGGAGGCGGGCGATGATGATGACGGGCAGTTTCTGCGCGAATTCGGGCAGGAGGTCGAATTCCCCGTCAGGCAAGGCATCGGCCAGTTCGGCGGAAAGGGCCGTGATTTCAGGGGCTAGCGCGGCGATCCTGCGGGAGGTGAAGGCGCGCAGGACAAGGCTGCGCAGGCGGGTATGGCGCGGCGGTTCGAGTTCCAGCATCGAATGCGCCTCGACCGCGTAGAAGGGGCGCAGGTGATCGGGGATCGGCGGGGAGCATTCGGGCGGGGCCTCGCGGCCGAAGCGGCGGTCGCGCAGGATGGCGTTGACGGCGGCGGCGGAGGGGGTGCAGGTCAGGCCGTAATCCTGCCAGTGGAAGAAGGGACCGGTGGCGCGGGCGCGGTCGTAGAAGGGGTATGGGTTCTGGACGAAGGCAGGATCGGTGGGGGATTGGGATAGCGTCTGCATCAGCGTTTTCCGAAGGAAATCAGGCCTTGCGCCACAAGGACGCCGATGGCGACCAATGCCGCGCCGAGGGCTTGCACCCAGCTCCAGCTGCCGCCGAGGGCCAGCATGAAGACCATGACGTAGAAGGGTGTCAGGTTGATATGCAGCGCCGACATGGCGATGCCAAGGCTGCCGACGGCGACGATCCAGAGCAGCTGGCTGATCGCCAGACCGCCGACGCCGTAGATGGTAAGGGCCGTGAACTCCTTGATTCCAAAGGCGTCCAGGTTCGGGCCGGGCAATCCGGCCAGCCCGCCTGCCAGCGCGAAGGCAACCCCTGTCACAGCGGCGCCGCAGACCGTCAGGCTGGTGGAGCCGAGGGGCGAAAGGCCCGGCAGGGCGGTGACCGTCCAGCGCGAGGCGAGGGTGAAGGTGATGACCGACAGGAGGCAGAGCGCGGCGCCGATGCCGAAACTCAGCCCGCCGTCGAAATTGCCCGCCGCGAGGATGCCGCCGATGATGGAGAGGAGCAGGCCGAGGACGATCTTCGACGTCAGCTTCCGCCCGTCGAGGATGATTTCCATGGTGATCCCGACCAGCGGCATGGCCGAGGAGACCACCGCCGCCATCACCGCCGAGGTCCCCGTCTGCCCGAAGACGAGGAGCAGCGCCCCCAGCGCCAGCAGCGACCCGACCATCATCCCGCGCAGCCAGTTAGCCCGGCGCAGCACATCCGTTCCTTCCGCCAACCACCAGATCGGCAAGAGAAAAACCGCCGCGACCACCATCCGCGCGGCGTTCAGGATGACCGGCGGCAGGGGGGCGGGTTCGGCGCGGATCAGCACCTCGGCGGCGGGCAGGGCGGCGGCCCAGATCAGCATGGAGGCCATGCAGATCAGGTTCGCGGACAGGGGCGAGCGGGCGGGGGAAAGGGCGGTCATGCAATGTCCTGAATCATGCCGCCAGCATCCCCCGCGGCGGGGTGTCGGGCTGTTCCGAAGGCGACCTTCCGGAGGCGGGATCAGGCGGCGGAAAGGGCTGCGATGATCGCGCCGAAGTCGGAAGCCTTCAGGCTGGCGCCCCCGACGAGGGCGCCATCGACATGGGGAACGGCGAAAATTTCCGTGGCATTTGAAGGCTTTACCGACCCGCCATAGAGCAGGCGGACGCCTGCCGCCTCGGCCCCGATGCGGGCGGTGAGGCGGGTGCGGAGGAAGGCGTGGACTTCGGCGATTTCGGCGATGGTGGGGGTGCGGCCGGTGCCGATGGCCCAGACGGGTTCGTAGGCCACGACGAGGTTGGCCGCCGTGGCATTGGCCGGGACGGAGCCGTGGAGCTGGGTGCCGACGACGTCGAGCGTCTTGCCTGCGTCGCGTTCGGCTTCGGTTTCGCCGATGCAGACGATGGCAATCAGGCCCGCCGCGATGGCGGCTTCGGCCTTGGCCAGCACCTGCGCGTCGGTTTCGCCGTGGTCCGTCCGGCGTTCGGAATGGCCGAGGATGACATGGGAAGCCCCTGAATCCAAAAGCATTTCCGCCGAAACATCACCCGTGTGCGCACCGGAGGATTTCGCGTGGCAGTCCTGCCCGCCAAGCTTGACGGGGGTGCCTTTCGCCATGTCGGCCATGCGCGACAGCAGCGTGGCGGGGGGGCAGAGGAGGACATCGCAGGCGGGGTTGGGGTGGGCCTGTGCCAGCGCCGCGACCTCGGCCAGATGGGCGGCGGTGCCGTTCATTTTCCAGTTTCCGGCTGCCAGTTTGCGCATCTGTCCCCTCCGTCCGATGTGAGCGCAAACAGGGTTACGGGGAAAGGGGTTGGAGGAAAAGGGGTGTGCCGCGTTTTGTGCCGCATTCTGTACCGCAAACTGTCAGCACGCAGCGGGCGGTGGGTTGGGGGTTTCGTAAGGGTTGGCGCGGTGCGGGGGCGGCGGAGGCTGTGCCGGATGTTGTGCCGCGTTCTGTACCGCAAACTGTCAGCACGCAGCGGGCGGTGGGTTGGGAGTTTCGTAAGGGTTGGTGCCGTGCGGGGGCGGGCCATGCCAAGACAGGCGCGGTCGTCCTGCGGACCCTTGGGCCGCAGTCCGGTGCAACGGTTGTGAAAGGCATTGGCGCCATCCCGCGCCCTGTCCGGTGGCGGGCCGTGACGCGCGGGGGACGCCGTCAGGCGGCGGGCTGGTCCTTGAACTTGATCGACTCGCCGCAACCGCAGGCTTCGGCCACGTTGGGGTTGTTGAAGCGGAAGCCCGATTCCAGCAGCGAGCTGTGATAGTCGATCTCGGTCCCGAAGAGGAACATCTGCGCCATGGGCGCGATCATCACGCGGGCGCCGTCCTGTTCCACCACCTCGTCCATCGGGTTGACGTCGGCGACGTAATCCATCGTGTATTCCATCCCCGCGCAGCCGCCCTTCTTGACGCCGATGCGCAGGCCCGCGCTGCCCTGCTTTTCCATCAGGCGCGTGATCTGGCGGATGGCGGCGGGGGTCAGGGTGACGGCCTGTTTGCCGGGGATGCCGAACATGGGGATGCTCCTTCTTCCCGTATAACTTAGGGCGGAAAGTCAGGAATTCCAAGCGGGGGCAGGTTTGCCGTCAGTGCAAGGGTGCCCCAGGCCGCCAGCATCGCCCAGCCGAAGGAGGCGAGGGTGCCGATGATGACGTATTCGGAGAGCTTTGCCTCCTCTCTCACCGTGCCGAAGCGGAGGACGGATTTGGCGGCGATGAGGAAGCCGATGCCTTCGGGCAGGCCGCCGAGGACCATCAGGAAGATCAGCCCGCGTTCCAGTTGCCCGATGGCGCGGCCGCCGTTCTTCAGCCCGTCCAGCGTGATTTCGGCGGCCCAGGGGGCCATGAGCAGGCCGATGGCGAAGCCGCCGGCGCGGATGGCGATGATGGCGCCTGCGGCTGTGGCGCAGAGGGCGGGGAGTTGAGGGAGGTCTGCCCAGAGGCCGGAGGCGAAGAGGGCGGGGGCGAGGATGGCGGTCAGGGCGACCGTGGCGAGGTGGGCGGATTGATCGATCAGGAAGGCGGGAAGGCCGGTGCTGCGCGAGGCGAGCTTGGCCGCATCGATGGCGGCATGGGCGAGGGCGAGCGCGAGGAGGGCGGGGTGCAGGGTGCCGGTGGCGGCGATGGCGGTCAGCAGGACGATGGCGATATGGGCGGCGAACCACGCGGGGCGGCGCTTGCCCTGCGCCATGCGGTCGGGTTGCAGCAGGAAGTCGGCGGCGGCATGGGCCAGAAGGAGGGCGGCGAAGGTTTCAGTCACCGGTGATGCCTTCCCCGTTCCAGCCGTCCCACAGGTCGAGCGCCGGTTTCCATGCGGCGATGCCCGACCCGTCGAAGCGGGCCTTCCATGCCTGGCGTGTCAGGCCCATGCGCGTGGCGCGATCTTCCTGTGTCCGGTCTGCCGGATCAAGCCAGTCCGCGACGACGGCGGCCTGACCGGCGGTCCAGCGGGCGGCGTGCCATTCCGCCAGTGCGAGGGTGGCGGGAATCCATGCGGGAAGGCCGGGGCCGCCCGACACCGCCCAGCGTTGCCGGCGCGGCATGTGGTCCAGCGCACGGCCGGAGCGGGTGAAGGCGGTGCCGGTCGCGGCGGAGAGGTCGTCTGCGCGGAGGGTGGCCGTGCCGAAGCCTATGGCGATGCGGGTGGACAGGCCGGTATCGGCGGCGGCCAGAGCGGCGGCCATGTAGAGGGCGGTGCGCAGGGCGGAGTGCGGGCGGTCGATCAGGATCTGCCAGCCATCGCCGCGGAAGCGGGTGAAGTGCAGGTTTCCCCCCCATGCGCGGGCGGCGCTGTGCAGGGCGGACATGGCGGCGTCTGCCTGCGCGGGGGGCAGGGTGGTGGAGGCGATCAGGTCGCCGGTGATGACGGCATGGATGCGGGTGTCGGGCATGTGCAAAGGAAAAGCCTTGCATCGGGGAAATGCAAGGCTAAATCTTTGCATGGGAGAAATGCAAGGGGAAACCCTTGCGCTCCGGTCACATGAAGCCGAGTTCCAGCCGCGCCTCGTCGGACATCATGTCCATGCCCCAGGGCGGGTCGAAGGTCATCTTCACATCCACCTGACGGACGCCGGGGATCGGGTCCACGGCATCGGCGACCCAGCCGGGCATTTCGCCCGCCACGGGGCAGCCCGGCGCGGTGAGGGTCATGGTGATGTTGACGTCGTTTTCCGGCGTGATGGCCACGGTATAGACGAGGCCGAGGTCATAGATGTTGACCGGGATTTCCGGGTCATAGACCGTGCGGCACGCCTCGACGACCTGATCGTAGAGCGGATGGTCGGTGGTGGAGGGCGCGATCAGCGGTGCGCCTTCGATCTGTTCCGCAGTGTTCATGCCGGTGATCCCTTTAGTTGAGTGAATATATAGGGATTGCGGCGGGAAGGTCCAGAGGGTCAGCGGGGTTGCGGGTCGCCCCCTTGGGGGAGGGTGTAGAAGGCATTGGCCTGCAGCGTCTGCCACGGGCCGGTGGTGCCGTCCGGCCAGAGGATGCGGATTTCCGTGCTGGTGGCCGCGCCGAGGCCGAGGTGATGCCAGCCGAGGATGCCGCCGACATGGCCGCCGCCGCTGGTGACTTCGCGCTGGAAGGTGGTGCCGTCGGGGCGGCGCTGTTCGATCCATGCGCCGATGGCGTCGCGGTTGGGGCCGTCCATCGACAGGGTGAACTGGACCCAGTTTGCGGGGGCGTCCGTGCCGAGGTTGCGCCAGAGCTGCGCGGGTTCGTTGCGGTTGATGGCGACCATGTCCAGCCAGCCGTCGCGGTTGAGGTCTGCCAGCGCACCGCCGCGCCCCTGCCGCATGGAATGGACGCCCGACAGTTCGCCCGATTCGAGGAAGGTCATGTCGGGGCGGCCGAGGAGGAGGTTGTTGGGGTCTTTCTCGGCGAAGTCGGGCATGGCCCAGACATTGCCCTTGACCACATAGAGGTCGGGCTGACCGTCATTGTTCACGTCGCCGAATTGCGCGTGCCAGGCGGTGGAGGGGCGAAGGTCGCCGCCGGTATAGGGGCGGTGGGCGGTGACGCCGGATTTCAGCGCCACGTCGCGGTAGCGGGGTTTGGGGTGCCCGTCGGCGGGGATTTCGGCCAGCGTCTGGAGTTTGTTGTCGGCCATGCTGGTCAGGTAATATTCGGGGAAGCCGTCGAAGTTCAGGTCTTCCTGCGCGATGCCCATGCCCCAGATGCGCAGGCGCTGCCAGCCGTCGGCTTCGGTATAGAGGCGCGGGGGCTGGCCGGGTTCGACGTGCCACATCTGTTCCTGCCCGCCCTTGTAATATTCGCGGTCGTTGGACACGCGCAGGTCGGGGGTGCCCTTGCGGTCCCAGTCGGTGAAGAGGATCGACAGGGCGCAGTGGCCGGGTTCCAGGGGCAGCGGCGGGGCGAAGCCGGTGCCACTGGCGGCGGGGCGGTAGAGGTGGTTGGGGGTGCAGTTGCCCCAGGGGAAGGCCTCTTGCGTCCGGTCGATATAGGTGCCGGTGGCGAGGGTGGGCCATGTGGCGCCCCGTTCCCATGTGGCGGCGAAGGCGGTGGACCAGAGATCGAGGCCGTCGAAGCCCCATGCCGCGCTGGCGTCTTCGAACTGGCACTGGCCAAGCCCGCGCATCAGCCGGTCGGGGCCGACCCGCATGACGGCAAGGTCGAGCGTGCCGTCGCCGTCGATATCCAGCGGGTAGGCGCCGGAGACCATGTCGAGTTCCAGCCCGCTCCGGGTTCTGGTGAAGCGCAGGGGGCCTACGGTTTCGCTTTCGTTCAGGAACAGCGCGGCGGGGGCGGTGCCGCCTGCGGCATAGATTTCCGGCTTGCCGTCGCCGGAGCAGTCGAAGACCGCCGCGCCGCCGCCCACCATGAATTCCCATTCGCCGGTGAAGCTGTGGGTGAAGCCGGCGGGGTCCGTCTCCTCGGCAAAGCGGGGGATGGCGGGGTCCTGCGCCTGTGCGGCGGTGGCGAGGAGGAGGAGCGCGGGGAGAAGGGTGCGGATCATTTGAAGGTCTTGAGCTGGTTCACGAAGCCGCCGACGCAGTCGCCCTGTTTCAGGCCCTGTTCGATGGCGGCGCGGAAATGGATGCCGCCATAGAGGCGGGAAATGCCCGCCTCGTTCGCGGCGGTGCGGAAGTCGGGGAAGGGGCGGGCGGGCAGGCCGTCATCTTCGTGTGCGGTGTCGGTGAAGGGGAAGGGGTCGCCGAGCGCGGCTTCCAGCACCGTCGCCGCCGCACCGGACTGGGTGGAATGGCCGGAGGGGTATTCGGGGAAGGGGGGCGTGTTCAGCAGCGGTTCCCATTTCGGGTCGATCACCTTGCGGATGTAGGTGACGGGGCGCAGCAGGTCGTATTTGAACTTGTCGCGCCAGTTGACGATGAAGCCGTCCGACACGGCGATGCCGAGGCGGACGAGGGCATCCACCTCTTGCTCGAACGGCAGGGCGTTGTCTTCGTCGATCTGGAAGATGATGGCGATCCAGTGGCCCGGTGGGGTTGGCGACAGCATCGGGTCGTCGGACCAGAAGCGGGCGATGAGCTTCTGTTCGTCGGTGAGGGCGCGGGAGGTTCCGTAAACCTCCATCGCCTCGGCATGGAAGGGGCTGCCCGGGTCTTCGGAATAGGCGGGGGGCGGGGGCAGGGGGGCAGGCGTCGTTGTCGGGCAGCGACAGCGGGCGGTTGCTGCCCCATGCGGGCAGGAGGGGAAACTGCTGCAGGCGGATGAGGTTGGTGGGCACCCAGTCCTGCGGTTCGCCGCCGAGGGTGTATTGCATGGGGAAGCCCATGTTTTCCACCACCGCGCCGCCGTCATCGGCGGAGGCGGCGATGACATGTTCGGCCAGCGCCAGCCCCCATGTTTCGGATCGGGCGAGGGTTTCGGGGTCGGTGCCCTTGGCGATTTCTGCGGAAAGCTGGCGGTGCAGCGCCTTCTTGGCGCGTTGGCCGGTGGGGCCGGTATTGGCGAAATAGACATCCACCGCGCGGGCGAGGGCGGCGTTGAGGACCGCCGCCTCGTCATAGGGCGCGTCGTCGCGGGGCGGGACGGGGGGGAGGCCGTTCACCTGACCGGCGAGCGAGGCCAGCGTATCGGGCGCGGCGGCGGCGGTGGATTCATAGGCGATGATGGCGGTGTAGGCGAAGGCGCGGCTGGCGACGGGGGGGGTGTAGGTGGGCGTGTGGCGCACGAGTTCGAGGATCATGCGATACCAGTCGTGCAGGACGCGGTCGCGGAGCGTGTCGTCGCCGGCCTTTGCGCCCCCTGCCAGACCGATGCAGAGCATACCGAGAACTGCCGCCAGAAGGCGCCATGACCGCAACATGATTTTCCCCTGTCGTGCGAGTGGCTTGTGCCACCGCTTTGCTTTGGCGCGACAAGACCAAGGGGCGGGGCGGAGTGCAAGTCAATTCGGCGGGGGCGGGCGGAACGGAAGACGCCCCCGCCTTTCGGGGCGGGGGCGTCGGGGAAGGTCAGAACGGGATGTATTGACGGTAGTCATGAGTGTATGAGTGGTGGGGATCGTAAGAAGTTATTGTTTGTCAATGGCTTGCGATCTCTGGTCGTCAAGTGTCCGGAAGAATACCGGAAGTTCTGCTATGCATTCGGGCTTCCTCCGGGTGCAACGGTTTATTGCTGTGCAGTCTGATTTGTAGGAGTGTCTGGCGAGTGGAAAGGCATAAGCTTCTGATTTTGCCTGAAAATAAAAGTCAAAGCTTAAGGGCTTCGGATGACATTGCCTTAGCGATGACATCGACAAGTTCTTGAGGCTCTACTCTCAGCGCCTGTGCTAAGACAACAAGTTCCACAGCGTCTATGCGCCGTTGGCCACTCTCAATCCGCGCTATAAGCGACTGCTGGCATTGCAGCCGTTCGGCAAGTTCCGTTTGAGTGATTCCCGCACGAAGCCTGGCGTTTATGAGTTCCTTGTAGAGCGCTCGATGTCCGGTACTTCCAATTGTGCTCGCCACGTCATGTCTCCTTGACGCAGCACCGATAAAGGGTAGATTGCATTATCTAAAATTTAGATAATGCGGGGTTGTAACATGACGGGTCGTGCGGCCATTCCCATTCTGGCAAAGGCGCTTCTCGAAGGGCGGGTGGCACGCGACAGGGTGCTCCGCTCATCCTATCCAAAGGCCTTAGTGTCAGACATCGAACGTCTGTTGGACCATCCAATCTACTTTGCGCTTCTGGAGCTCGAAGTTAATGGCTGCACCAGTTTTCGAGGTTCAGTCGCGTTACTTACCCAGAGCCTTGCTCACTATGATGAAGTGTCCATCTCGTTGCCGGAAGCAAGTGAACTGACTGTCCCGTTTCTTGACCTGACGAACTTTGGCCGGAAAGTGCTAGTGCATGAAGTCGAAGAGACGGTCGGCGAACGGACGCTTACGTACTTTCGCAAGGAACTTGGCCAGTTCCTCTACGTAGATGACGGATACGGTTTTGTCGCCACCGCGGCGAGGATCAGGGAGGCCGCTAGCCAACTTGACTACGATTTTCTGCTGCGCTTGGCGCATCCGACCAGTGGAGAATTTGTTGTCCGACCCATCCTCGACCAATCTGAGCATCTACTCGCCACTGTTGGCCGGGATGCCCGATGGAGGATCTATGATGCGACGAATGTGCTCAGCGAGGCATCACTATGACAATCGCTTCGGGTGAAGTGGAGGCGACTGTCGAACTGAATGCAGACAAGCTGGCCGACGCCTTCTGTTCTGGCGGCAAGCCTCTAGAACAAGGCCTGCTCACCAGAATCCTACATGCTGTCGCCGAAACGTCGCGCCAAAGAGTCATGGAAGACGGCATGGTCCTTAGGATTACGCCACTTCGAGTTCGTGAAGGTGACCGACATACCGACATTTCCTTTGAGAGCGGAGGGTTTGGAGCGGTCCCGGTAAGCGGCGACAGGAAAAGTCTCTGGTTTACGGATGCGCCCTGTCCGTTGGACCATTGGGCTGGTCCGCGAGGCAACCTGTTCACCGTTGCCACCTTGCTTCAGACGACATCTGCGCAAGTCTGCAGAATGGTACGAGAATACAGGATACTTGATTTGGATCTGATGGGGGATCCGTTCACACAGATCCCCCTCGAACAATTCACTTCTGGCGCAGCTATAGACGGATTGGCCGAGGTTATCCGTAACCTCCCTAGTCCGGTGGCCGCTTGGCGCTGGTTGAAGGCGCCGAACCCGCGGCTAAACGGGGAACTCCCGATCAACCTCATGAGGGGAGGACGAAGAGCGGACCTCGTTGTGGCGTTGGAGGATGACTTCGGGATCGTTTTCGATTGAGGCGACATCGAAGTGGAGTGGAAGTGTGGGCGTACGTTCTTTGCGGTGTCGGAAGGGCCACCATCCCAGCGCAATGAGCCCATAGCGGACTGTCGGATAGCTTTCGCAATGAACGGAATCTCGCTGCCGCAGCATGTCGAAATCGG
>AYNO01000048.1 GCA_000500915.1 Rhodobacter sp. CACIA14H1 | reverse complement strand
GATCTGGATGCGGGTTTCGGCGCGGTTGGCGCGGCGGTCGGCGGCATCGAAGATTTCCGCGCCCTGACGGGTGATGACGGCCCAGTCGCCTTCTTCCAGATAGGTGATGCGGTCGGTCATGGGCGCCAGCGCGATGGCGTCGGAGCCGACGAACATCTCGCCCTTGCCATGGCCGATGGCCAGCGGGCTGCCCTTGCGGGCGGCGATCATCAGGTCGTCATGGCCGTCGAAGAGGAAGCACAGCGCGAAGGCGCCGTGGAGGCGTTTCAGCGTCTCGCGCGCGGCCTCGACCGGCGTCATGCCGCGATCGGTGAACATCTGGGCCAGCAGGGCGACGGTTTCGGTGTCCGTCTCGGATTCCTGCACATAGCCTGCGGCGGCGAGTTCGGTGCGCAGGTCGCGGAAATTCTCGATGATCCCGTTATGGACGACGGCGACGGGTCCGGCGCGGTGGGGGTGGGCGTTGGTGACGGTCGCCGCGCCATGGGTGGCCCAGCGGGTATGGCCGATGCCCGCCTTGCCTGCCAGCGGTTCATGCACCAGCAGGTCCGACAGGTTCACCAGTTTCCCCACGGCGCGGCGGCGGTCCAGCCGCCCCTTGTTGACCGTGGCGATACCGGCCGAGTCATAGCCGCGATATTCCAGCCGTTTCAACGCCTCCACCAGCAGCGGTGCTGCTTCGTGGTTGCCCAGGACCCCTACAATTCCGCACATTATTCCTGCCCCTTGGCCTTTGCGGCCTTTATGGATTTTAACTTTTCGAACAATTTGGTCGCAAGACCGGGTTTCGTCACCTGCTTGGCCCTGCCGATGGCCACGGCTTCGGCGGGGACGTCCTCGGTGATGACCGACCCCGATCCGGTCAGGGCGCCGTCGCCCACGGTGACGGGGGCGACCAGCATCGTGTCGGAGCCGATGAAGGCGCGTTTGCCGATCACGGTGCGGTGCTTCATCACGCCGTCATAGTTGCAGGTGACGGTGCCCGCGCCGATGTTGGTATGTTCGCCCACATGGGCGTCACCAAGGTAGGTCAGGTGGCCGACCTTCACGCCTTCGTCCAGTATGGCGTTCTTGATTTCCACGAAATTGCCGACATGCACATCCTCGGCCAGTTCCGCGCCGGGGCGGAGGCGGGCAAAGGGCCCGACCGATGCGCCGCGCGAGATGTGGCAGCCTTCGAGATGGCAGAAGCCTTTGACCTCGGCTTCGGATTCGATGGTGACGCCGGGACCGAAGATGGTGTTCGGGCCGATGACGGCGTCGCGGCCGATGACGGTGTCCAGCGCGAGGAAGACGGTTTCGGGGGCGGTCAGGGTGACGCCGTTTTCCAGCAGCTCGGCCCGGGCGCGGGACTGGAAGGCGGCTTCGGCCTGCGCAAGCTGGGCGCGGGTGTTGACGCCCATGGTTTCGGATTCGTCACAGAGGATGACGCCTGCGGAGAGGCCTTCGGCGCGGGCAAGGGCCACGACATCGGGGAGGTAATATTCGCCCGAGGCGTTGTCGTTGCCGACCTTGGCGCAGAGGCGGATCAGGGTGGCGGCATCGGCGCACAGGACGCCGGAGTTGCACAGCGTGAAGGCGCGTTCCGCTTCGGTCGCGTCCTTCCATTCCACGATGCGGTGGAGCGTGTCGCCCTCGGCGATCAGACGGCCATAGCGGCCCGGATCGGCGGCGTGGAAGCCCAGCACCACGACGGCATGGCGCCTGCGGGCGGAAAGCATCGCGTCCAGCGTTTCGGGGCGGATGAAGGGGGTGTCGCCGTAAAGGACCAGCGCGTCGCCGGGCACGCCCTCCAGCAGGGGGGCGGCCTGCAGGACGGCGTGGGCGGTGCCCTTCTGTTCCTCTTGCACCACGGTCTGCGCGTCCTCGTCGAAGGCGCGGGCGGATTTGGCGACGGCTCCCGCGCCGTGGCCTGTCACGATGATGGTGGTTTCGGGCGCAAGGGCGCGGCCCGCCTGCATGGCGTGGTGCAGGAGCGGCGCGGCGCCGACCTTGTGCAGCACCTTGGGCAGGTCGGAGTTCATCCGCGTTCCCTGTCCTGCGGCAAGGATGATCAATGAAACCGGCATACTGCCCCTTCCTTTTGTGTTGCGCCCGTTTTACCCCCATCGGCGGGGGCCGCAATCCCGCGCCCACTCACACGAGGTTTCGGGGTATTGCAAGCGATGCGCACGGTGGTCTTCGATCTGGACGGGACTTTGGCGGATACCTCGGCCGATCTGCTGGCGGCGGCGAATGCCTGTTTCCGCGATCTGGGGCATGGGGATGTGCTGGGGGCGGGGGATGCGCTGACGGCCTTCCATGGCGGGCGGGCGATGCTGCGGCTGGGGTTTTCGCGGCTGGGGGCGTGGGACGAGTCGATGGTGGACGGGCAGTATCCACGGCTGCTGGCGGCCTATGCCGACGGGATCGACACGCATACGCGGCTCTATCCCGGCGCGGTGGCGGCGGTGGAGGCCTTGCGGGCGGCGGGCTTTGCCACGGCCATATGCACCAACAAGCCGGAGGGGTTGGCAGAGACATTGGTCACGCGGCTGGGCGTGCGGGGGCTGTTCGATGCGCTGGTGGGGGCGGATACCTTGCCGGTGCGCAAGCCCGACCCCGCGCCCTATCGCGCATCGGTGGAGCGGGCGGGGGGCGCGGTGGCGCGGTCCATGCTGGTGGGGGATACCGATACGGACCGCCGGACGGCGCTGGCGGCGGGGGTGCCGGTGGCGCTGGTGACGTTCGGGCCGGAGGGGCAGGGGATCGCCCGGCTTGACCCCGAGGCGCTGCTGCACCATTTCGACGACCTGCCGGAGATGGCGGAAAGGCTGGTGCGGTGATGGAACGGTTCACGGGCAGTTTCACCCAGCAGGAACCCATCCCCGAGGAAGGGATCGAGGCGGCGCTGGCCGTTTTGCGGCACGGGCGGCTGCACCGCTACAATACGGCGGCGGGCGAGGTGGCGGAAACCGCGCTGCTGGAAGAGGAATTCGCGGCGCTGGTGGGCGCACGGTATTGTCTGGCGGTGGCGTCGGGCGGCTATGCGATGGGCTGTGCCTTGCGGGCGGTGGGGGTGGGTCCGGGGGATGCGGTGCTGTCCAATGCCTTTACGCTTGCCCCTGTGCCGGGGGCGATTGCATCGGTCGGCGGGAGGCCCGTGTTCGTCGAGGTGACCGAGGACCTGACGATCGATCTGGCGCATCTGGAGGTGCAGGCGGGGGCCAGCGGGGCGAAGGTGCTGCTGTTGTCCCACATGCGGGGCCATGTCTGCGACATGGAGGCGCTGGTGGCGCTGTGTGACCGGCTGGGCGTCACGGTGGTGGAGGATTGCGCCCATACGATGGGGGCGACGTGGCGGGGCGTGCCTTCGGGGCGGCACGGGCGGGTGGGGTGCTATTCGATGCAGACCTACAAGCACATCAATTCCGGCGAGGGTGGGTTCATCGTGACCGATGACGCCGAGGTGGCGGCGCGGGCGGTGCTGCTGTCGGGGTCCTACATGCTTTACGCCCGCCACCGTGCGGCGCCGGCGCCGGAGGTGTTCGAGCGGATCCGGCTGGACATGCCCAATATCTCGGGCCGGATGGACAACCTGCGGGCGGCGATCCTGCGGCCGCAGTTGAAGCTGCTGGCGGATCGGGTGGGGCGCTGGGGGGTGCTTTACCGGACGCTGGAGGATGGTCTGCGCGACACGGGCGGGCTGCGGCTGATCCCCCGTCCGGCGCAGGAGGTCTATGTGGGGTCGTCCTTCCAGTTCCTGCTGCCCGACTGGGGCGCGGGGCGCATCAAGGCGCTGATTGCCCGCTGCGCGGCGCGGGGGGTGGAGTTGAAGTGGTTCGGCGCGGAGGAGCCTGTGGCCTTTACCAGCCGCTACGACCACTGGCGCTATGCCGCGCCTGCGCCCTTGCCCGCGACCGACCGCGTGTTGGCGGGGCTGATCGACATGCGGGTGCCATTGACCTTTACCCCCGATGACTGCGCCTTGATCGCGCGCATCATCAGGGCCGAGGTGCTGGCCGTGCAGCAATCGGGCGAAGAGGCGGCGGCGGCGGTGCCTCTGGCCGATTAGGGCTGCTGCCGCGTGGTCCAGAGCGGGACTGTGGAGATCGACATCTTGGCCGAGCCTTCCGTCACCTCGCGCGCGTGGGCGATATAGACGAGCGTGTCGTTTGCGGCGTCATAGATGCGGGTCACGGCAAGGGATTTCAGCAGCAGCGACTGGCGTTCGCTGAAGATCTCCTCGCCCTCGGGCCCCTTGTCGATGTCGCCCACGGTGACGGGCCCCGTCTGGCGGCAGGCGATGGAGGAATTCGACGGGTCCTCGAACCAGTTGCCCTGCACCAGGCGGTCGATGGTGGAGCGTTCGAAATAGGCCAGATGGCAGGTGACACCCTGCACCTTGGGGTCGGCCAGCGCCTCGATCACGATGTCGTTGCCGATCCAGTCCACGCCGACCTTGCCTATTTCTTCGGCCGGGGCCGCCAGCGGCAGGGCGGTGACGAGGGCAAGGAGGGAAAGGGTGCGGCGCATCGGAATACCTCGGCGGCGGAAAAAGGCGGTGCGGCAAGTCAACCGCAAAGCGCGGGGGCGGGCCACTGCAATCTGTGCCGCGGGCCGTATCGGGCTGATTTTGCGCACGACTCAGCCGAAGGGCCAGCCCGCGACGGCGGTTCCGCATCGCCGCGAAGCGCAGTGTGCCGTTGCATACAATCTTCGGAATCCCTTGTCGCAGCCGCCCTTTTTGCCCCCGCCTTCGGTTGACCACGGGCGGGGGGCGGAGTAAACGGTCCCACAAGAGAACAAGCGGCCCGGAAGTGGCCGCAGCTCGCATGTCGCCAGCCGAAGGAGCGCCTCGTGGACCCACTTCTCCGAGAGTATCTTCCCATACTCATTCTTCTGGCGGTGGCCGTCGGGCTTGGCCTCGTGCTGATGCTGTCGGCGGTGGTGCTGGCGGTGCGCAATCCCGACCCGGAAAAGGTGTCGGCCTATGAATGCGGCTTCAACGCCTTTGACGATGCGCGGATGAAGTTCGACGTGCGGTTCTACCTCGTGTCGATCCTGTTCATCATCTTCGACCTTGAAGTGGCGTTCCTGTTCCCCTGGGCCGTGGCCTTCGGCGACATCAGCATGACGGGCTTCTGGTCGATGATGGTGTTCCTGGCGATCCTGACCGTCGGCTTTGCCTATGAATGGAAGAAAGGAGCCCTGGAATGGGAGTGAGCACCTCTGCCAACCACGCGGGCGGTGACCACGAGGTTGCCGTTCAGGCCCTGAACCGTGAATTGCAGGACAAGGGTTTCCTGCTGACCTCGACCGAGGACATCATCAACTGGGCGCGGATCGGGTCGCTGCACTGGATGACCTTCGGTCTGGCCTGCTGCGCAGTGGAGATGATGCACACCTCCATGCCGCGTTACGATCTGGAACGCTTCGGGACCGCGCCGCGCGCGTCGCCGCGCCAGTCGGACCTGATGATCGTGGCGGGGACGCTGACCAACAAGATGGCGCCCGCGCTGCGCAAGGTCTATGACCAGATGCCCGAGCCGCGCTATGTGATCAGCATGGGGTCCTGCGCCAATGGCGGGGGCTATTACCACTATTCCTATTCCGTCGTGCGCGGCTGCGACCGTGTGGTGCCCGTGGACGTCTATGTCCCCGGCTGCCCGCCCACGGCCGAGGCGCTGCTTTACGGAATCCTGCAGTTGCAGCGGAAGATCCGCCGCACCGGCACCATCACGCGCTGAGGGAAAGCCATGTCCGAAGCCCTGCAAGAACTGGCGGCCCATATCGCCTTCAAGCAACCCGAGGCGGTGCTGTCGTCGCATGTCGCCTTCGGCGAGCTGACGCTGGAGGTGGCGGGGGGCCAGCTCGAGTCGCTGGTCGAATTCCTGCGCACCGACAGTGCCTGCCGGTTCAACACGCTGGTGGACATCACGGCGGTGGACCATCCGGACCGGGCAGAGCGGTTCGACGTGGTCTATCACTTCCTGTCGATGTACCAGAACCACCGCATCCGGCTGAAACTGGCCGTGGGCGAAGAGGACATGGTGCCGTCGCTGGTGGAGATCCACCCGTCGGCCAACTGGTTCGAGCGGGAAGTGTTCGACATGTTCGGCATCCTGTTTTCCGGCCATCCCGACCTGCGCCGCATCCTGACGGATTACGGCTTCCGCGGCTTCCCGCTGCGCAAGGATTTCCCGACGACCGGCTATACCGAGGTGCGGTATGACGAGGCGCAGAAGCGGGTCGTCTATGAACCGGTGAAGCTGGTGCAGGAATACCGGCAGTTCGATTTCATGTCGCCTTGGGAAGGGGCCGAGTACATCCTTCCCGGCGACGAGAAGAAGGCCTGATGCGGTGAGCGGGGAACCGACGGTCCTGTATTGTGTGGGTGCGACGAAGGCCGGGACGTCCTGGCTTTACCGTCACCTTGCGCAGCATCCGGACTGTCACCTGCGGTCGATCAAGGAACTGCATTACTTCGACATGATCGAGACGGGCAGCCAGAAGCGTTTTCTCAGACGCATCCGCGAACGCATCGCGGCGCTGAAGGCGGCGCTGGCGGAGGGTGACACGCGGCCCACGGTGCAGCGGCAGTTGCGCGACGCGCTGGCCTGGAAGGACGTGATCGCGGCGCCGGAGGATGTGCCCGCCTACATGGCCTATCTGGCCGAGGGGCGCGGGGCGAAGCCGGTCGTGGCGGACATAACGCCCGCCTATGCCCTGCTGCCCGAGGCGCGGTTGGCGCGGATGCAGGACGCGGCGGCCGAGACGCGGTTCCTCTATCTGCTGCGCGATCCGGTGTCGCGGCTGTGGTCGCAGGCGCGGATGCTGGCGACGCGGCGCGAGGACGGGCAGGATTTCGCCGCCCGTGCCCGCACCGTGCTGGAGCGGATGCTGGAGGCGATCGGCAACGGGTTGCCCGACCGCGAGGATTACATCGGTGCGATCACCCGCCTGCGGGCGGCGGTCCGGCCCGAGCGGCTTATGATCCTGTTGCAGGACCACATGATGACGGCCCCCGGCCTGTCGCGGCTTCATGCCTTCCTTGGCATTGCCGACAAGGCGGGGGATTTCGACCGGCGGGTGCATGAAGGCACGCCGCTTGCGTTGCCTGACGATCTGCGCAGCCGCGCACAGGTGGCGCTTCGCCCGCAATACGACTTTGTCGCCCGCCTGTTCGGGGATCTTCCCGACAGCTGGCGCAGGAACATGACCGAGGTTCACGGATGATGGACGGCAGCTTCGACGACGCGCTTACGGGCGAACAGAAGATCCGCAACTTCAACATCAATTTCGGCCCGCAGCACCCTGCGGCCCACGGCGTGCTGCGCCTCGTGCTGGAGCTGGACGGCGAGATCGTGGAACGCTGCGACCCGCATATCGGCCTGCTGCACCGCGGGACCGAAAAGCTGATGGAAAGCCGGACCTACCTGCAGAACCTGCCCTATTTCGACCGGCTGGACTATGTGGCGCCGATGAACCAGGAACATGCCTGGTGTCTGGCCATCGAGAAGCTGACGGGAACCGTGGTGCCGCGCCGCGCCAGCCTGATCCGCGTGCTGTATTCGGAAATCGGGCGCATCCTGAACCACCTGCTGAACGTCACGACGCAGGCGCTGGACGTGGGGGCGCTGACGCCGCCGCTCTGGGGCTTCGAACAGCGCGAACAGCTGATGGTCTTCTACGAACGCGCCTGCGGGGCGCGGCTGCACGCGGCCTATTTCCGCCCCGGTGGCGTGCATCAGGACCTGCCGCCCGCGCTGCTGGACGATATCGAAGCATGGGCGCAGCAATTCCCCAAGGTGCTGGACGATATCGACGGTCTGCTGACGGAAAACCGCATCTTCAAGCAGCGCAATGCCGATATCGGCATCGTGACCGAGGATGACATCCTGAAATGGGGCTATTCCGGCGTCATGGTGCGCGGGTCGGGCTTTGCGTGGGATTTGCGCCGCAGCCAGCCCTACGAATGCTATGACGAATTCGACTTCAGGATCCCGGTCGGCAAGAACGGCGACTGCTATGACCGCTATCTCTGCCGCATGGCCGAGATGCGGGAGTCCACCTCGATCATCCTGCAGGCCATCGCCAAGCTGCGCGAACCGGCGGGCAAGACCGACGTTCTGGCCCGTGGCAAGATCACCCCGCCCAAGCGGGGCGAGATGAAGACGTCGATGGAAGCGCTGATCCATCACTTCAAGCTTTACACCGAAGGCTTCCATGTCCCCGCGGGCGAAGTCTATGCCTGCGTGGAGGCGCCGAAGGGCGAATTCGGGGTTTACCTCGTGGCCGACGGCACCAACAAACCCTACCGCGCCAAGATCCGCGCGCCGGGGTTCCTGCACCTGCAATCCATGGATTACATCGCCAAGGGCCACCAGCTGGCCGATGTGTCCGCCATCATCGGCACGATGGACGTCGTGTTCGGGGAGATCGACCGCTAATGCTCCGCCGCCTGCATCCTGTTCAGCCCGAAAGCTTTGCCTTCACGCCCGCCAATCTGGAATGGGCGAAGGGGCAGATTTCGAAATATCCCGAAGGCCGTCAGGCATCGGCCATCATCCCGCTCTTGTGGCGTGCGCAGGAGCAGGAGGGGTGGCTGACCCGTCCGGCGATCGAGCATGTCGCGGACATGCTGGGCATGGCCTATATCCGGGCGCTGGAAGTGGCGACCTTCTACTTCATGTTCCAGCTTCAGCCCGTCGGATCGGTGGCGCATGTCCAGATCTGCGGCACCACGTCCTGCATGATCTGCGGGGCGGAGGAGCTGATCGCCGTCTGCAAGGAATTGATCGCCCCCGCGCCGCATGTGGTGTCGAAGGACGGCAAGTTCAGCTGGGAGGAAGTGGAATGCATGGGCGCCTGCGCCAATGCGCCCATGGCCCAGATCGGCAAGGATTATTACGAGGACCTGACGGCCGACAAGCTGCGCGAGCTGATCGCGCGGTTCTCGAAGGGCGAGGTTCCGGTACCCGGGCCCCAGAACGGGCGCTATGCGGCGGAACCGCTGTCGGGGCTGACCTCGCTGAAGGAATTTGAATCGGGCAAGAAGCAATACAATGCCTCGGCCCAATTGGCCGTGGACATCGGTGACACGGTGAAGCGGATCGACGGGACGGAAGTGCCGATCCTGACGCCGTGGCTGGGGAAACCTGCGAAATCTGCCGCGAAGACGGCGGTGAAGGTGGCGGCGGGGGCGGCGGTGGCCGCCGTGGCCGTTGCCGCGACAGAGGCGGTCGCCAAGACCGTGAAGAAGGCGGCTGCCAAGAAGGCCGAAGAGGCCCCGGCAGCCGAGAAGAAGCCGCGCGCACCGCGTGCGAAGAAGACGGACAAGGAATGAAGAAACGGTAGGGGAGGGGGCGGTCCTTTCGCCCCGGAACAAGGGACACGCGCATGAAACGAGTCGAGAACCTGAATGCTCCGTCGCTGTCGGGATGGCTGATCGCCGTCGCCGCAGGGATTCTGGCCTTTGCCGTGGCAAAGGTCATCGGCCAGTTCGATTACACGACCTCGGGCTTCTTCGGTGTGGTGGTGGCGCTGGCCTCCGGCCTTGTGCTGGGGATGCCATGGGGCGCCGCCGACCGCATCCCGCGTCCCGAAGCGGATGTGGCGCATGAGGCGTCTGCCGCTGTTCCCGCTGCGGCGCCCGCCGTTGCGCCTGCGCCTGCTCCTGCCGCTGCTGCCGCGCCTGCGGCGGTGATGTCGGCCCCCGTGGCAAAGGCCGCGCCCGCACCGAAGGCGGCACCTGCACCGAAGGCGGCGCCCGCCGCGAAGAAGGCGGCGGCACCTGCCGAGAAGACGGCGGAACCGGCGGCGAAGAAGGCCTCGCCCGTCGCGCCGAAGCTGAAGGCTGCCGAACCCGCGCCGGAGCCTACCCCAGCGGGCGGGGTGAAGCCCAAGGCGCTGAAATCCGCGCGCAAGGGCGTGGCGGATGACCTGAAGGTGATCGAAGGCATCGGCCCCGCGCTGGAGAAGGTGCTGAACGAGAACGGGATTTTCCACATCGACCAGATCGCCACATGGGGTGCTGCGGAAGTGGAATGGATGGACGGCAACCTGAAAGGGTTCAAGGGCCGCGTGACCCGCGACAGGTGGGTGACGCAGGCGAAACTGATCGGCGAGGTGGGGGTGGATGAGTTCCTCCGCCGCGCCAAGACGAACGACTACTGAGGCGGGGGATGCGCGAACCCACCCCAGAGGAGCGGTCGGTCGCCCGGCAGGCAAGGCTTGTGGCCTTCGTCATCGCGGGGACGATGCTTCTGTGGATGGGGGCGCAATACCTCGGGGGGAAGATGGGGTGGGAAACCCGCTTCGTCTTCCTCTTCGACCTCGCCGCGATGGCCGCGTTCTTCTGGGCGCTGGTCGTGACATACGGAATCTGGCGCAAGCGCCGGGGCAATTGAGGGGCAAGACATGCTCAAGGATCAGGACCGCATCTTCACCAACCTCTACGGGATGCATGACCGCACCCTTGCCGGGGCGAAGAAGCGCGGCCATTGGGACGGCACCGCCGAAATCATCGGGCGGGGTCGGGACACGATCATCGAACAGGTCAAGGCATCGGGTCTGCGCGGCCGTGGCGGTGCGGGTTTTCCGACGGGTCTGAAATGGTCCTTCATGCCCAAGCAGTCGGACGGGCGGCCGTCCTATCTGGTGGTGAATGCGGACGAATCCGAACCGGGCACCTGCAAGGACCGCGAGATCATGCGGCACGATCCCCATACGCTGATCGAGGGGTGCCTGATCGCGTCCTTCGCGATGGGGGCGAATGCCTGCTACATCTACATCCGTGGCGAATACATCCGCGAGCGCGAGGCGCTGCAGGCGGCCATCGACGAATGCTATGACGCGGGGCTTCTGGGGAAGAACGCGGCGAAGTCGGGCTGGGATTTCGACCTGTACCTGCATCACGGGGCAGGGGCCTATATCTGCGGCGAGGAGACGGCGCTGCTGGAATCCCTCGAAGGCAAGAAGGGGATGCCGCGCATGAAGCCGCCGTTCCCGGCTGGCTCCGGCCTCTATGGCTGCCCGACCACGGTGAACAACGTGGAATCCATCGCGGTGGTGCCGACGATCCTGCGCCGCGGGCCGGAGTGGTTCGCGGGCTTTGGCCGGCCGAACAATGCGGGGACGAAGCTGTTCGGCATCTCGGGCCACGTGAACAACCCCTGCGTCGTCGAAGAGGCCATGTCGATCCCGCTGAAGGAGTTGCTGGAGCGGCATTGCGGCGGCGTGCGGGGCGGGTGGAAGAACCTGAAGGCTGTGATCCCCGGCGGGTCGTCGGTGCCGCTGCTGACGCAGGCGCAATGCGATGACGCGATCATGGATTTCGACTGGCTGCGCGAGCAGCGGTCCGGTCTGGGGACGGCGGCGGTGATCGTGATGGACCAGTCCACCGACGTCATCAAGGCGATCTGGCGGCTGTCGAAGTTCTACAAGCACGAGTCCTGCGGCCAATGCACGCCCTGCCGCGAAGGCACGGGCTGGATGATGCGCGTGATGGACCGTCTGGTCCGTGGCGATGCCGAGGTCGAGGAGATCGACATGCTGCTGTCGGTGACGAAGCAGGTGGAAGGCCACACGATCTGCGCCCTTGGCGACGCGGCGGCATGGCCGATCCAGGGTCTGGTGCGGGCCTTCCGCGACGAGATCGAGGACCGGATCAAGGCAAAGAAGACGGGCCGCCTGTCGGCGGTCGCGGCGGAGTGAGACGGATGGCGGCAGCCCTGACCCTGTGCATCGCGGCTTCGGGCTGCGTGCAGACCGCGCCTTCGGGCGGCGGTGCGGTCGTGGCCGGGCCGCTGACCGTGGTGCGGCAGGCCGCACCCTACGAAAACTGGGAGGGCGCGGCGGCCCGCAGGCAGGCCGAGGCGGAATGTGCGGCCCGTGGCGCGACCCTGCGCCCGTCGATCTATGACCGCTATCAGGCGGGCGCATGGGTCTATCCGGGGGGCTGCGCATGACCCGCTATCGGATGACAGCCGCCGACCCCCGCGCTTGTGATCGCATGACAGGGCGGAAAGGCCGCACCCTCTTGGCAGGAACTGCCAAGGAGGCCGCCATGAAGACCCTTCCCCTGATCGCCGCCCTGATGATCGCCGCGCCCGCGCCTGCCGCCGACATGCCGATCAACAAGGAGCCGCATATCAACCACATCCTGCTGCAGGGTTTCATCGGGGATGCCATCGCCGACAACTGCCCCGCGCTGGAGCCGCGCAAGCTGCGGGCGCTGGGCGAGTTGAACAAGCTGCGCAGCTATGCGCTGGAAAAGGGCTATACGACCGCGCAGGTCCGCGCCTTCGTCACCGACAAGACGGAAAAGGCCCGTGGCAAGGCGGAAGCCGCCGCATGGCTGAAGGACCGCGGGGCGGAGCCGGGCAAGACGGATGCCTATTGCCGCATCGGGCGCGAGGAGATCGCGAAGGAGTCGCTGATCGGCTATCTGCTGAGGGATACCGAATGACCGCCGGTATGCACCTTGCCGAGTTGAACGTGGGGCGCCTGCTGGCGCCGACGGACGACCCGCGCGTGGCCGAGTTCATGGCGGCGCTGGACCGTGTGAACGGTCTGGGCAAGCGGATGCCCGGTTTCGTCTGGATGATGGAAGGGTCGGGTGCGCCCGGCACGGGGAATACCGAAAACGCCGTGGGCGGCGACTCGCAGATGGTGGCCAACCTGACCGTCTGGGAAAGCGTCGAGACGCTGGAGGCCTTCGTCTGGAACACCGTCCACCGCCAGTTCTACGAACGCCGGGCGGAATGGTTCGAGGTTCTGGGGCGGATGCATTTCGTGATGTGGTGGGTTCCTGCAGGCCACCGCCCCACGCTGGACGAGGCGCTGGCGCGGCTGGCGCATCTGCAGGCGCAGGGCGACAGCGACCACGCCTTCGGCTGGACATACCTTGAACAGGCGCGGCTGTGGAAATCCCACCGCTGCACCCAAGTTGCGGCGGAGTGACGGGCATGTGCTACGGACACCTGGACCCGAAATATGCGATGCGCGACATCGAGGCGCGTGTGAAGGATCTGTCCTTTGGACAGGAAGAGACGAAACAGGCGGCCCCTGCGCCGCTGGCGGGGCTTGTCGCCCGCCTGCGGAATGCGATGAACGGGCTGCTGCGGAAGGACCGGGCTCATGTCTAACCTGAAGAAGATCAACATCGACGGCGTCGAGGTCGAGGTGGATGGCGCGATGACCATCATCCAGGCGGCCGAGGTGGCGGGGATCGAAATCCCCCGCTTCTGCTATCACGAACGCCTGTCCATCGCGGGCAACTGCCGGATGTGTCTGGTCGAGGTGGTGGGCGGCCCGCCGAAGCCTGCGGCAAGCTGCGCGATGCAGGTCCGCGACCTGCGCCCCGGCCCGAATGGCGAGGCGCCGGTGGTCAAGACCAAGTCGCCCATGGTCAAGAAGGCCCGCGAGGGCGTGATGGAATTCCTGCTGATCAACCATCCGCTGGATTGCCCGATCTGCGATCAGGGCGGCGAATGCGACCTGCAGGATCAGGCGATGGCCTATGGCGTGGACTTCTCGCGCTACCGCGAACCGAAGCGGGCATCGGATGACCTGAACCTCGGCCCGCTGGTGGCGACGAAGATGACGCGCTGCATCTCCTGCACGCGCTGCGTCCGCTTCACCACGGAAGTGGCGGGGATCACCCAGATGGGCCAGACCGGGCGGGGCGAGGATTCGGAGATCACCTCCTACCTCAACATGACGCTCGATTCGAACCTGCAGGGCAATATCATCGACCTGTGCCCCGTGGGGGCGCTGACGTCGAAGCCCTATGCCTTTACCGCCCGTCCGTGGGAACTGTCCAAGACGGAAACCGTGGATGTGATGGACGCGCTGGGGTCCAACATCCGCGTGGATACCAAGGGGCGCGAAGTGATGCGCATCCTGCCGCGCAACCATGACGGCGTGAACGAGGAATGGATTTCCGACAAGACGCGCTTCGTCTGGGACGGGCTGCGGCGGCAGCGTCTGGACACGCCCTATATCCGTGAAAACGGCAAGCTGCGCCGCGCGACATGGGGCGAGGCGCTGGCCGCCGCCGCCGCTGCCATGAAGGGCAAGCGGGTTGCGGGGATCGTGGGCGATCTGGCGCCGGTCGAGGCGGTGTATTCCCTGAAGCAACTGGTCGAAGGGCTGGGCGGCAAGGTCGAATCCCGCACCGACGGGGCGCGGCTGCCTGCGGGCAACCGGTCGGCCTATGTCGGCACGGCGCGGATCGAGGATATCGATGGCGCGAAGTCCATCACCCTGATCGGCACCAACCCGCGTGTGGAAGCGCCGGTCCTGAACGCCCGCATCCGCAAGGCATGGACGCTGGGGGCTCAGGTCACGCTGATCGGGCCGGCCGCCGACCTGACCTATGACTATGCCCATGCGGGCACCGACCGCGCCGCGCTGGTTGCGGCTGTGGCGGCGGCCAAGCCGCTGGACAAGGCGGGTGTGGTGATCGTGGGGCAGGGCGCCTTGACCGAGGCAGATGGCGAGGCGGTGCTGTCGCAGGCCATGGCGCTGTGCGCCGCGACGGGGGCGAAGCTTCTGGTCCTGCATACCGCCGCGTCGCGTGTCGGCGCGATGGATGTGGGCGCGGTCACGGAAGGCGGGCTGTCGGCGGCGATCGACGGTGCCGAGGTGATCTACAACCTTGGCGCGGACGAGGTGGATATCGCCCCCGGTGCCTTCGTCATCTATCAGGGCAGCCATGGCGACCGTGGGGCACATCGGGCGGATATCATCCTTCCGGGGGCTGCCTGGACGGAAGAGAACGGGCTGTTCGTCAACACCGAAGGCCGCCCGCAACTGGCGCTGCGGGCCGGTTTCGCGCCCGGCGAGGCGAAGGAGAACTGGGCGATCCTGCGGGCGCTGTCGGCCGAACTGGGCGCGACCTTGCCGTGGGACAGCATGGCCGCGCTGCGCCGTGCGCTGGTCGCCGCGCATCCGCATCTGGGCCGCGTGGACGAGGTGGGGACGAATGACTGGCAGCCGCTGCCGGTGAAGGCGCCCGCGAAGGCCGACTTCCGCACGGCGGTCAAGGACTTCTACCTGACCAACCCCATCGCCCGCGCCTCTGCCCTGATGGGCGAACTGTCGGCGATGGCGGCCGAACGCGCCCGCGTGGCGCTGGCGGCGGAGTGACATGATGGCACGCGTCGCAGCGCATATGGCACGGGCAGGGGTCGCGGCAGCGATCCTGTCCGCCTGCGCGCCTGCGGCGGATGTGTCCAGCATGGGCAGTTTCGACCCGTCCTACCGGGGGATCGAGACGATCCTTCTGGACGGCGATCTGGTCAATTTCCGCGTCGCCATGCAGGGGGCGCGGGACAATGCGGATGTCGAGGCCTATGGCCGCTGTGCGGCGGCGCAATACGCCCTGATCCGCGGCTTCGGGTTTGCGCGTCACGTTCGGACGACCGTGGCGCAACGTGGTGAAATCTGGCGGGGGGATGCGGTCTATGTCATCTCTCCCGCCCTTCCGAAGGGGCTGAAGACGATCGACGCCGAAGTGACGGTGCGCGATTGCGGCTCGCTCGGGATACCGACTGTCTGAGGGAAAGGCATCATGACGGAATTCTTCGCTTCGGGGACGGGAACGGCGGTTCTGGTGGCGGCACAGGTGCTGCTGCTGGTCGGCTTCGTGATGCTGTCGATGCTCTTCCTCGTCTATGGCGACCGGAAGATCTGGGCGGCGGTGCAGATGCGGCGCGGGCCCAACGTGGTGGGGCCGTGGGGCCTGCTGCAGACGGTGGCGGATGCCGCGAAATACGTCTTCAAGGAAGTCGTGGTGCCGGCGGGGGCGGACCGTCCGGTCTTCTTCCTGGCGCCGATGCTGTCCTTCGTGCTGGCGCTGCTGGCCTGGGCCGTGATCCCCTTCGATGACGGCTGGGTGCTGGCCAATATCAACGTGGCGATCCTCTTCGTCTTCGCCATGTCGTCGCTGGAAGTCTATGGCGTGATCATGGGCGGCTGGGCGTCGAACTCGAAATACCCGTTCCTTGGCTCGCTGCGGTCGGCGGCGCAGATGATTTCCTACGAGGTTTCGCTAGGCCTGATCATCATCGGGATCATCATCTCCACCGGGTCGATGAACCTGTCGGCGATCGTGCAGGCGCAGGACGGGAACCTTGGCCTGTTCAACTGGTACTGGCTGCCGCACCTGCCGATGGTGGCGCTGTTCTTCATCTCGGCTCTGGCGGAAACCAACCGCCCGCCCTTCGACCTGCCCGAGGCGGAGTCGGAACTGGTCGCGGGGTTCATGGTGGAATATTCCTCGACCCCGTTCCTGCTGTTCATGGCGGGGGAATACATCGCCATCTACCTGATGTGCGCCCTGATGAGCCTGCTGTTCTTCGGCGGCTGGCTGTCGCCCATCCCCGGCCTGCCCGACGGGTGGTGGTGGATGGTTGCCAAGATGGCGTTCTTCTTCTTCCTCTTCGCGATGGTGAAGGCCATCGTGCCGCGCTACCGCTATGACCAGCTCATGCGGATCGGCTGGAAGGTGTTCCTGCCGATGTCGCTCGCCTGGGTCGTGATCGTGGCGTTCCTTGCAAAATTCGAAGTGTTCGGCGGCTTCTGGGCCCGCTGGACGATTGGAGGCTGAGGCCGATGGCAAACATCGACTGGACCCGCGCCACGCGCTATTTCCTGCTGCAGGACTTCATCAAGGGCTTCGCCCTTGGCCTGAAGTATTTCTTCGCCCCCAAGGCGACGGTGAACTACCCGCACGAGAAGGGCCCGCTGTCCCCGCGTTTCCGCGGCGAACATGCGCTGCGCCGCTATCCCAATGGCGAGGAACGCTGCATCGCCTGCAAGCTGTGCGAGGCGGTCTGTCCCGCGCAGGCCATCACCATCGATGCCGAACCGCGCGAGGACGGCAGCCGCCGCACCACGCGCTATGACATCGACATGACCAAGTGCATCTATTGCGGCTTCTGCCAGGAAGCCTGCCCCGTGGATGCCATCGTCGAGGGGCCGAACTTCGAATTCTCCACCGAGACGCGTGAAGAGCTGTTCTATACCAAGGACAAGCTCCTCGAAAACGGCGCACGTTGGGAGGCGGAGATTGCCCGCAATCTCGAACTCGACGCGCCGTACCGGTGACCGGCCATGAATGACGCCTTCACCAAGATGTTCCAGCAGATGATGGAAAGCGGGCAGGAGATGGTCCGCGCCTTCAACCCTGCCTTGGAAAACATGCAGGTGAAGGGCTTCGACCAGTTCTTCCCTACCATGTCCAAGGACATGATGGAGATGTGGTTCGGCAAGACCTTCAACCGCGAAGGTCTGGACGCCAAGACCCGCCTTCTGGTCACCATCGCCGCGCTGACGGTGCTGGGGGCGCAGGCCGAGGCACAGTTGAAGCTTTCGATCCGGCACGCGCTGGAAGCGGGGGCCACGAAACGCGAGATCGCCGAGGTGATCTGGCAGATGAGCATGTTCGGCGGCCTGCCCGCCATGCAGAAGGCGCTGGAAACCGCCCAGTCCGTCTTCGGCGAGATCGAGGAGAAAGACGCATGAGCGTTGCAGATTACGCCTTCTATGCCTTCGCCATCGTCACGGTGACGGCGGGGCTTCTGGTGACCGTCAGCCGCAACCCGGTCCATTCGGTGCTGTGGCTGATCCTTGCCTTCCTGTCCTCGGCCGGGCTCTTCGTGCTGCTGGGGGCGGAATTCGTCGCCATGCTGCTGATCATCGTCTATGTCGGCGCGGTGGCGGTGCTGTTCCTGTTTGTGGTGATGATGCTGGACGTGGATTTTGCCGAGCTGAAGGGCGAGATGGCGAAATACATGCCGCTGGGCCTGCTGATCGGGGTGGTGATCCTGATGCAGATCGCGCTGGGCGTGGGGGCCTGGGTGCAGGCGGACGGGGCGCTGGGCCTGCGGCAGGCGGTGACGCCGGATGCGGCGCAGGTGGAGAATACCAAGGCGCTGGGGCTGCTGATCTATGACAAGTATGTCTATCTGTTCCAGGCGTCGGGTCTGGTGCTGCTGGTCGCCATGATCGGCGCGATCCTCCTGACGCTGCGCCACCGCAAGGATGTGAAGCGGCAGAACGTGCTGCAGCAGATGTGGCGCGATCCGGCCAAGGCGATGGAACTGAAGGACGTGAAACCGGGGCAGGGGCTCTGAGGTAGGGTGCGCTATAGCGCACCCTACGGTGACGGCAGGGCGGATGCGCCCGGACAGAAGAACGGGGCCGAAGGCCCGGGGGACATGGACATGGTTGCGACGGGACAAGGGACGGACAGGGCATCGCGCGGCATCGCCGCCGCGCTGGCCTTCGCTGCGCTTGTCGCGCTGTCGGCCTGCGTGTCGGACGAACAGGCGGTCGATATGGGCCTTGCCACCAAATGCGACGCGGACGGCACCGTGGCGCGGCTGGGCGATCCGGCGGGGCGCTATGTCACCCGGACGGATACCGAGGTCTGCCGTGGCCCGAAGCGCGACAGCTATACCGAAACCGCGCTGGACATCATCGACTGCACGGCATCGTCCACCCTGCGCCTTGGCGTGACGCGGGCCAGTGCCGATACCGCCCGCCGCGGGCCGGACTATGACCACACCGCCGCCGTCGAACAGGCGCGGCTGCGCCTGAAGGTCGGCCTGGCCGATCTGGCCACCACCGAAGCCGCGCTGCGGGCGCAGGGCGTGCCTGCGACCGTTTCGGCGGGCGGGGCCGAACAATGTACGAAACTGGCTGCCGGGGCGGCCCAAACGAACTGAACGGGCATCAAGCCCTGAGGGAACGAGACAGATGGTTGGACTTGAACATTACCTGACGGTCGCCGCGGCGCTGTTCGTCATCGGGATCTTCGGCATCTTCCTGAACCGGAAGAATGTCATCGTGATCCTGATGTCGATCGAACTGATGCTCTTGTCGGTCAACATCAACCTCGTGGCCTTCTCGTCCCATCTGGGCGATCTGGTCGGACAGGTCTTCACCATGTTCGTCCTGACGGTCGCCGCCGCCGAGGCCGCCATCGGCCTTGCCATCCTCGTCGTCTTCTTCCGCAACCGCGGGACGATCGACGTGGAAGACGTCAACGTGATGAAGGGTTAAGCCGCCATGGCAACGATCATCCTCCTTGCGCCGCTGGTCGGTGCGCTGATCTGCGGCTTCGGCTGGCGCTTCATCGGCGAGAAGGCCGGTCAGGTGGTCACGACCGCGCTGGTCTTCCTTGCGGCGATCCTGTCCTGGGTCATCTTCCTGCAATTCGACGGCGAGACCTACAAGGTCGTGCTGATGCGCTGGATCGAAAGCGGCAGCATGGGCAGCGAATGGGCGATCCGCATCGACCGCCTTACGGCGATCATGCTGGTCGTGGTGAACTCCGTCTCGGCGCTCGTGCACCTCTATTCCTTCGGCTACATGGCGCATGACGACAACTGGAAGGATGACGAGCCCTATCGGGCAAGGTTCTTCGCCTATCTGTCCTTCTTCACCTTCTCGATGCTGATGCTGGTGACGTCGGACAACCTGGTGCAGATGTTCTTCGGCTGGGAAGGGGTGGGGGTCGCCTCCTACCTGCTGATCGGGTTCTACTACAAGAAACCCTCGGCCAATGCCGCCGCGATCAAGGCCTTCGTCGTCAACCGCGTGGGGGATTTCGGCTTTGCGCTGGGCATCTTCGCGCTGTTCTACCTGACCGACAGCATCCGCTTCGACGATGTCTTCGCCGCTGCGCCGGAGCTGGCGGAAACCAACCTGACCTTCCTCTGGGGGGAGTGGAACGCGGCGAACCTGATCGGGGTGCTGCTGTTCATCGGGGCGATGGGGAAATCGGCGCAGCTTCTGCTGCACACCTGGCTGCCGGACGCGATGGAGGGGCCGACGCCCGTGTCCGCGCTGATCCACGCCGCAACCATGGTGACGGCGGGGGTCTTCCTTGTCTGCCGCATGTCGCCGATCTATGAATTCGCGCCGTCCGCCACGTTCTTCATCACCGTGCTGGGGGCCACCACGGCCTTCTTCGCGGCGACCGTCGGGCTGGTGCAGAACGACATCAAGCGCGTGATCGCCTATTCGACCTGCTCGCAGCTTGGCTACATGTTCGTGGCGGCGGGCGTGGGCGTCTATTCGGTGGCCATGTTCCACCTGTTCACCCACGCCTTCTTCAAGGCCATGCTGTTCCTTGGCGCGGGGTCGGTGATCCATGCAACGCACCATGAACAGGACATGCGCTATTACGGCGGGCTGCGGAAGAAGATCCCGCTGACATTCTGGGCGATGATGATCGGGACGCTGGCCATCACCGGCGTGGGCATCCCGCTGACGCATTACGGCTTTGCCGGTTTCCTGTCGAAGGACGCGGTCATCGAATCCGCCTATGTCGGCAACCATTACGCCTTCTGGCTGCTGGTCGTGGCGGCGGGGATGACAAGCTTCTATTCGTGGCGGCTGATGTTCCTGACCTTCTACGGCAGCAACCGCGCGCATCTGGCGCATGGGCACGGGCACCACGGCCACGACGCGCATGGCCATGACGACCACGGCCACGGGCACCACGAACCGCATGAAAGCCCCAAGGTCATGCTGATCCCGCTGGGCGTGCTGGCGCTTGGCGCGGTGTTCTCGGGGATGATCTGGTACAACGTGTTCTTCGGGGACGAAGGCAAGGTCCGGTCCTGGTTCGGCCTGCCCGTCGCGGAACATGCGGTGGAAGGCGAGGCTCACGCCACCGCCGAAGGCGAGGCGGCTGCCGACACCCACGCCGCCACCACGGCGACGGAGGGCGAGGCTGCCGCCGAAGGCGAGGCCCATGCCACCGCCGAGGGCGAGGCAAAGGCCGAGGGCCACGCCTTCCCGCAGCCGGTTCCCGGTCAGGGCGCCATCTTCATCGGCCCCGAAAACCACGTCCTGCACGAGGCGCATCTGGTGCCGAAATGGGTGAAGGTGTCGCCCTTCATCGCCATGGTCCTTGGCTTCCTGCTGGCGTTCCAGTTCTACATCCGCCGTCCGGACCTGCCCGGCAAGCTGGCCGAACAGCAGCGTCCGCTGTACCTGTTCCTGCTGAACAAGTGGTACTTCGACGAGTTGTATGACTGGGTCTTCGTCCGGCCCGCGAAATGGCTGGGCGGCTTCCTCTGGAAGAAGGGCGACGGCGCGGTGATCGACGGGTCGATCAACGGTGTCGCCATGGGGATCATCCCCTTCTTCACCCGGCTCGCGTCACGTGCGCAGTCCGGCTACCTGTTCCACTACGCTTTCGCCATGGTTCTGGGCATCGCCGCCCTGATCACGTGGATGACGCTCTCGGGGGGCGCGCACTGATATGGATAACCTGCTCTCCATCATCACCTTCATTCCGGCCGTCGCTGCCGCCATCCTCGCGCTGTTCCTGCGCGGGGACGATCCGGCGGCGCAGCGGAACGCGAAATGGCTGGCGCTGCTGGCCACGACCGCGACCTTCCTCGTGTCGCTCTTCGTGCTGTTCGGGTTCGATCCGGCCGATACCGGCTTCCAGTTCGTCGAGGAATACGACTGGATCCTCGGCCTGAAATACAAGATGGGCGTTGACGGCATCTCGGTCCTGTTCGTGATGCTGACGACCTTCCTGATGCCGATCACCATCGCCTCGTGCTGGGACGTGCAGCACCGGGTGAAGGAATACATGATCGCCTTCCTCCTGCTGGAAACGCTGATGCTGGGCGTGTTCTGTGCGCTGGATCTGGTGCTGTTCTACCTGTTCTTCGAGGCAGGGCTGATCCCGATGTTCCTGATCATCGGCATCTGGGGCGGGAAGGAACGCATCTATGCGGCGTTCAAGTTCTTCCTCTACACCTTCCTCGGGTCGGTGCTGATGCTGGTCGCCATGATCGCCATGTACATGGACGCAGGCACTACGGATATCCCCACGCTGCTGACCCACAATTTCGGGTCCGAGGACATGCAGGTGCTGGGCATCCATGTCGTGGGAGGGTTGCAGACGCTGCTGTGGCTGGCCTTCTTTGCCTCTTTCGCGGTGAAGATGCCGATGTGGCCGGTCCATACCTGGCTGCCCGATGCCCACGTTCAGGCGCCGACCGCCGGTTCGGTCGTGCTGGCCGCGATCCTGCTTAAGATGGGGGGCTACGGCTTCCTGCGGTTCAGCTTGCCGATGTTCCCGGTGGCGTCCGACCTTCTGGCGCCGCTGGTCTTCTGGATTTCGGCGATTGCCATCGTCTATACCTCGCTGGTGGCGCTGGCGCAGCAGGACATGAAGAAGCTGATTGCCTATTCGTCGGTGGCCCATATGGGCTATGTGACCATGGGCATCTTCACCGCCAACCAGCAGGGCATCGACGGCGCGATCTTCCAGATGCTGTCGCACGGCTTCATCTCGGGGGCGCTGTTCCTGTGCGTGGGCGTGATCTATGACCGGATGCACACTCGCGACATCGATGCCTATGGCGGTCTGGTGAACCGGATGCCGGCCTATGCGCTGGTCTTCATGTTCTTCACCATGGCCAATGTGGGGCTTCCGGGCACGTCCGGCTTCGTGGGCGAATTCCTGACGCTGATGGGCATCTTCCAGGTGAACACCTGGGTCGCCGCCGTGGCCACCACGGGCGTGATCCTGTCGGCGGCCTATGCGCTGTGGCTCTATCGCCGCGTCGTGATGGGCGAGCTGCTGAAGGAAGCGCTGAAATCCATCACCGACATGACCCGCCGCGAGAAGGCGATCTTTGCCCCGCTGGTTGCCATGACCCTGCTTCTCGGCGTTTATCCGTCGCTTGTGACCGACATCATCGGGCCGAGCGTCGAGGCGCTGATCACCGACTATCAGGCCGCGCTGCCCGTCGTTGACGGCACGCAGCTTGCCCAGCACTGAAGGGACGTTCGAGATGACGCCACAAGATTTCTCCACCGTCCTGCCCGAGGTCGTGCTGTCCGTCTATGCGATGGCCGCGCTGATGTTCGGGGTCTATACGACGAAGGACAAGGTCGCGCCGCTGATCAGCTGGGCCACGGCCGGGCTGTTCCTTGCCCTTGCGCTGTGGATCGGCGCGGGCGGCGAGGGGGAGCGTGCGGCCTTCGGCGGCATGTTCATCGACGACGCCTTCGCGCGGTTCGCCAAGGTGACGATCCTGATCTCGGCCGCCGCCGTCCTGATCATGTCGCAGGATTACATGATCCGTCGCGACCTGCTGCGCTTCGAATATCCCAATCCTGCTGGCC
>AYNO01000047.1 GCA_000500915.1 Rhodobacter sp. CACIA14H1 | reverse complement strand
GCCACAGATCGTCGCCCGTGGCGGGGCGGCGGGCCGCTTCGGCGAAGCCCGCGCTGCGGTAGAGCGCCAGCGCGGGGGCGTTGTCCGAGCCGGTGATGATGGCCTGCGGCCCCTGCCCTGCCCTGTCCAGCATGTATCGGGCAAGGCCGCGGCGGCGGAAGGCCGGATAGACGGCCAGCACGTTGATGTAGAGGGACGCGGGGCAGAGGTTTTCGAGCGCCTGCAGCGGGCGGGCGAGCGGGGGGATGCCCTCGAGCGGTTGCGGATCGGGCGGCAGGGTGTAAGTCATCAGCATCCCCGCCACGTCGGCGTCCACCTGCAGCATCCTTGCATGGCGCCATGTGAAGCCGCCCGTGTCGCGGCGGGCGCGGGTTTCCCCGAAGGCATAAGGATCGGTGCCCGCAGGGGCCATGGCGACCCATGTGGCCCGTGGCAGGCCGTGACCGGCCATGTCCACCAGCCGCGCCATGTGGGGTGCGTCTTCGGGCGTGGCGGGGCGGAGGATGGGCGCGGTCACGGTGTCCCCGTCAGGCGTGGGCGTGGTGCAGGCAGCGGCGTCCGGCCTCGGCCACGTGGCGGTGGTCGCTGCCGCAGCATCCGCCGATCAGGCGCAGGTTGGGCAGGCGGTCGCGCAGCGCGGCGTAGAGGCTGCCGAATTCCTGCGGGTCGCC
Source organism: Rhodobacter sp. CACIA14H1 (assembly GCA_000500915.1). GTDB lineage: Bacteria > Pseudomonadota > Alphaproteobacteria > Rhodobacterales > Rhodobacteraceae > Paragemmobacter. The sequence goes on along the minus strand of AYNO01000047.1, from coordinate 22,477 downwards.
ATCGTCCAGTTCGGTGGCCGCGTCAAGTTCGGCATGGGACAGGCGCGAGGCATTGGCGCGGATGCCGCCGATACGGGCGCACCAGTCGCCCTGCAGGCGGGCGGCGAAGTGGTCGGGATGGGCGCAGTTCACCATGAACCAGAGCGGTTTCACCGGTTCTGCATCGAGCTCCGCGATGGCCTCGTGCAGGGGTTGGCCGGAGGGGAGGTTGCCGTCGGTTTCCACGGTGAAGGAGATGACGGCCGGCAGCCCCGCCGCGCTGGCGGCGGCCAGGACGCCCTTCGCCTCGTCCGCCGTGGTCATGGTCATGGCGGTGGCATAATCCGCGCCCACGGCGGCAAGGGCGCGGGCCTGCGGGGCATGGGCCTCCTGCGCTGCGGCCTTCGTGGTGCCCCGCGCCGGGTCATAGCCGTCGCCCATCGGGCCGATCAGGCCGTTCAGGACGGCGGGCACCTGCGGATGGCGGGCCATGGTGGCGCGGGCGAAGGCGGCGGCGGTGCGGTGGATCGCGTCCATGTCGGCGCTGCGGCCCATGCGGGCAAGCCACGGCGCGTTGGCCCGCCATGTCGGCAGGTCCAGCGACAGGCCGGTGCCCGCCTGCGCGGCGATGGCGTAGAAGCGGTCGAACCAGCGGGTCAGGAAATCGCGCCCGGCGGCATGGTCCAGCAGGGTGAAGGCCGCGAATTCCGGCAGGTCCAGCCCTTCGTGGAAAAGGGCCGAGGTTTCCAGCCCCGCATCGGTGATCCAAGGGCGGCCGGTGGTGACGAAATTCCCGAAATGGGGGTTCTGCATGGTCTTCTCCTTTTGCGTCGCGGGGATGGCATCGGGATGCGCCAAAGCGGGGTGCCGGTCCACTGGAGCCATGGTCAGGTCGGGGCGGTTTCTGTTTTCCCTTGGTCCGTCAAGGGTTTCGCGGCATTGTCCGGTGCGGTGTCACATGCTACCTGTGGATGTTCCTATACCACAGGTCCAGCAACCGAGGGAGGAATTCCATGCCCCGCGCCACGGATACGCGTGACCGCATCCTCGATCTGGCAGAATCCGCCGTGCTGGCCAAAGGCTTTGACGCCACCTCGATCGACGAGCTGGTGGCGGGGGCCGAGATCACGAAGGGCGGGTTCTTCTACCATTTCCCCGACAAGACCGCGCTCGCCCGGGCGCTGATCGAACGCTACATCGCCCGCGAGGAGGCGCTGTTCGACGACCTCTTCGGGCGCGCGGCGGACCTGTCGGACGATCCGCTGCACGCCTTCCTGATCGGGTTGAAGCTGCTGGCGGAACTGCTGGAGGACCTGCCGGGCGGGCATCCCGGCTGTCTGATCGCCACGGCGGCCTATCAGGACAGGCTGTTCGACGACGGCGTGCGGGCGCTGAACCGGCAGGCGGTGCTGGCATGGCGGGCACGGTTCCGGGCGCATCTGGAGCGGATCGCGAACCGCTATCCCCCGCGCGTCGGGGCGGATATCGAGGCGCTGGCGGATATGGTGACGGGCGTGGTGGAAGGCGGGATCATCCTGTCCAAGGTGCTGCGCGACCCTTCGGCGCTGGCGCGGCAGGTGATGGCCTTCCGTGCGCTGGTCGCGCTGGTCTTCACGCCCCCTCCCCCGGCCTTGCGGAGCGGGGGCGAAGCCGCCTAGATGGGCGGCATGAGCGCGACACCCGACATCCTCTGCATCGGTTCCGTCCTGTGGGACATCATCGGCCGGTCCTCGCTGGCCATGCGGCAGGGGTCGGATGTGCCGGGGCGGATCACGCGGCTGCCGGGGGGTGTGGCGATGAACATCGCCATGACGCTGGCGCGGTTCGGGCTGCGGCCTGCGGTGCTGACCTCCATCGGGCGGGATGCGGCGGGGGAGGAGCTGGTGGCGGCCTGCGGTCGGCTGGGGGTGGAGACGCGCTTTGCCTACCGGTCGGACGACCTGCCCACGGATCAGTACATGGCGGTGGAGGGCGCGAACGGCCTGATCGCGGCGATTGCCGATGCCCATTCGCTGGAAGCGGCGGGGGACAAGGTGCTGCGCCCGCTGGCGGACGGGGCGCTGGGGTCGGAAGCCGCGCCCTGGGCGGGGATGATCGCGCTGGACGGCAACCTGACGGTCCATCTGCTGGCCGAGATCGCGGCCTCGCCCCTGTTCGCGGCGGCGGATCTGCGGGTGGCGCCCGCCTCGCCCGGCAAGGCGGAGCGGCTGCTGCCGCTGATGGGGCATCCGGGCGCGACGCTTTACGTCAATCTGGAAGAGGCGCGGCTGATCGGCCATGACGCCTATGACAGCGCGGGCGCTGCGGCCGAGGGGCTGCTGGCGCGGGGGGCGGCGCGGGTTCTGGTGACGGATGGCGGGCGGTCCTGCGCCGAGGGGCGGCAGGGCGCGGGGGTGGTCGTGGACCATCCGCCGCAGGTGATGGTGACGCGGGTGACGGGGGCGGGGGATACGTTCATGGCGGCCCATATCGTCGCCGAGCGGCGCGGGGCGGACAGGGCTGCCGCGCTTGCCGCCGCCATCCGCGCCGCCGCGACCTATGTCAGTGGCGAGGCCCCCGCATGAGCAGCCGCTTTTCCCGCATGACCTGGCTGAACCCGCCGGAGGAAGTTGCCGACAGCCCCGCCGGGCTGGAGGTGGTGACGGGCGAGCGCACGGATTTCTGGCGCGAGACTTTCTACGGCTTCACCCGCCACAGCGGCCATTTCCTGTGGGAGGCGGTGCAGGGCGACTTTACCGCCGAGGTGACGATCGCGGGGAAATACCGGGCGCTTTACGACCAGGCGGGGCTGATGATGCTGCTGTCGGACCAGCACTGGATCAAGTGCGGGGTCGAGGTGAACGATGGCCAGCCGGTGTTTTCGACGGTGGTGACGAACCTGCGGTCGGACTGGGCGACGATGCCCCTGCCCTTCGACGCGGCGAGGGTGCGGCTGCGGCTGACGCGGCATGGCGATGCGGTGCGGGTGGATGTGGCCAACCCTGCGGGCGGCTGGCTGCTGGCGCGGCTGGGATACCTGCCCGGCGGGATGCCGGCCCGTGTGGGCGTCATGGCCTGTTCGCCCGAACGCGCCCGCTTCCGCGTGACCTTCACGGATTATCGCTGCGGGCCGCCGATCGCCCGCGACCTGCATAACGGGGAATAGCAATGGACGTTCTGACTTTCGCGCCTGACGTGGCGCAGGCGCTGAAGGATGGCGCACCGGTGGTGGCGCTTGAATCCACCATCATCACCCACGGGATGCCCTTTCCGCAGAATGTCGAAACCGCCCGCCGGGTGGAGGCCGAGGTGTGGGCGCATGGCGCCGTGCCCGCCACGATGGCCGTGATGGGCGGGCGCATCCATGTCGGGCTGACGGAGGCGGAGCTGGACAGCCTCGGCCAGGCGAAGGGGGTGGCGAAACTGTCCCGTGCCGATCTGGCGGCCTGTGTCGCCTCGGGCGGGACGGGGGCGACGACGGTTGCGGCGACGATGATCTGTGCGCGGCTGGCGGGGATTTCGGTCTTTGCCACGGGCGGCATCGGCGGGGTGCATCGCGGGGCCGAGACGAGTTTCGACATCAGCGCCGACCTGCCGGAACTGGCGCAGACGGCGGTGACGGTGGTGGCGGCGGGGGCGAAGGCCATACTGGACCTGCCCAAGACGCTGGAATGGCTGGAAACGGCGGGGGTGCCGGTCATCGCCTATGGTCAGGACGCCTTTCCCGCCTTCTGGTCGCGGGAGTCGGGGCTGAAGGCGCCCTTGCGGATGGACAGCGCGGCCGAGATCGCGGCGGCGGCGCGGATGCGGGCGGCGCTGGGTCTGCCCGGCGGGCAACTGGTGGCCAACCCCATCCCCGCCGAAGCGGAAATCCCGCGGGCCGAGATCATGCCCTTCGTCGAGGCGGCGCTGGCCGAATCCGTCGCGCAGGGAATCGCGGCCAAGGCGGTGACGCCCTTCCTGCTGCAGCGTCTCTTCGAGTTGACGCAGGGGCGGTCGCTGGAGGCCAATATCGCCCTTGTCCTGAACAATGCGCGTCTGGGCGCGGCGATTGCGGGGGCGCTTGCACGGGACGCCTGACGGGCGGGTTGTGCGGCGGGCTTGCCGTTCCTAGATTGGCCCCAACAGGGGATGCGGAACAATGAGTGATACCACGCCGCCAAGGCGGAGCCTGCTGGGTGCGTTGCGGGCAAGTTTCCTGACCGGTCTGGTCGTCGTGCTGCCCACGGGGCTGACGCTGTGGCTGATCTGGTCGGTCATCGGCTGGCTGGACGGGTGGATCCTGCCGCTGATCCCTGCCGCCTATCAGCCCGAGGAGATCGTGCACCGGCTGTTCGGCCCCGATGTCACCTTTCCGCTCCGCGGCGTCGGGGTGGCGGTGTTCCTTGTCTTCACCGTGCTGATCGGCTGGATGGCGCGGGGCTTCCTTGGCCGGACGCTGATGGGACAGGCGGAATTGCTGGTGGACCGCGTGCCGGTGGTGCGGTCGGTCTATGGCGGGTTGAAGCAGATCACCGAGACGGTCTTTGCCCAGAAGGAAAAGACCTTCGACCGGACCTGTCTGGTGCAGTTCCCGCGCGAAGGGTCGTGGTCCGTGGGGCTTGTCGCCACCTCGCCCAAGGGCGAGATCGCGGCGAAACTGCCGGGCAAGGACATGATCGCGGTCTTCGTGGCGCTGACGCCGCTGACATCGGGGATGCTGATCTATGTGCCGCGGGCGGATGTCATCTTCCTCGACATGAAACCGGACGAGGCGGCGAAGCTGGTGGTATCCGGCGGGCTGGTCTATCCGGCGACGAAGGAACCGCTGCTGTCGAAGTGACGGATCAGGACTTGGCGATCTTCAGGATGTTGTCGAGATTTTCATAGGGCGCGGTCCTGACGATCTCTTCGACCGTGCGCTTCGGCTTCTTCGGCGCCGTGCCGCGCAGCATCAGCAGGGCAAGCCCTGTCCCGACGATGCTTCCGCCGATGGCGATGGTGGTGATCACGGCATCGATAGGCATGTTGGCAAACACCGGACACTCCACTTCACGCTACACTCTTGAAATAGTCGCTCGTCGCCCCTCTGCCAACGGCTGGGGAAAAGTTCTGCGGTCGCGAACCGCGGTCCGCTTGGCCTGCACGCGCCGCAGGCGCTGTACGGACTCACGCCCTCAGAGCGCCGTCCAGCCCCCGTCCACGCTGATCGTCGTGCCCGTCACCTGATCCGCATGGGGCGAGCAGAGGTAGAGGACCGTGCCGCCGATCTGTTCCACCGTGGCGAACTGGCGCGAGGGTTGGCGTTGCAGCATCACCTCGCGGATGACGGTGTCGCGGTCCATCCCGTGGACCTTCATCTGGTCGGGGATCTGCGCCTCGACCAGCGGGGTCAGGACGTAGCCGGGGCAGATGGCGTTGCAGGTGATGCCCTGCCCCGCCGTTTCGAGCGCGACGGTCTTGGACAGGCCCACCACGCCATGCTTGGCGGCGATATAGGCGGATTTGAACGGGCTTGCCGTCAGGCCGTGGGCCGAGGCGATGTTGACGATCCGGCCCCAGCCCCGCGCCCGCATCCCCGGCAGGGCGGCGGCGGTGGTGTGGAAGGCGGAGGACAGGTTGATGGCAAGGATCTGGTCCCATTTGTCGGCGGGGAAATCCTCGACCGGCGCGACATGCTGGATGCCCGCATTGTTCACGAGGATGTCGCAGCCGCCGGCGCGTTCGACCAAGGCGCGGCAGGCGTCGCCCCGGGACATGTCGGCCGACAGGTAGCGGACGGTCACGCCATGGTCGCGGGACAGCCGCGCAGCAAGCGCGTGATCCTCGGCACTGTCGGTGAAGCTGTTGATCACCACATCCGCGCCGGCCTTTGCCAGTTCCGTGGCGATGCCCAGTCCGATGCCGGAATTCGACCCCGTGACGATGGCGGTCCTGCCCTTCAGATCCATGGTCGCCCCCTTTGCTGCGTGCGCAAAAGGTTTGTCACGCTGCATCCGCAAAATCCACCGCTCCGCGCGGGAAACGCACAAAAAAAACGCCGGCACGAGGCCGGCGTTCAGTCATTGAGGCAGGTTTCATACAGGCAAGAAACCTATCGAGCAGTGCTTTCTATATACGCGCCCTCTCGCCGGTATCCAAGCTAAAAGTTTGAAATCGAACGGAAGCGGGCTTAGGGTTGGGGCCAAGAAAAACGACTGCCGACGGAGGGGCGCTGCGATGGGATGGTTCGGTTCGACAGGTTTCAGGGGTTTCCTTGCGGTGCTGGCAAGCGCAGCGATTCCCGCCATGGGTGCGGCGGATACGCATGGCATAGCTATGTATGGCAAGCCCGCCCTTCCCCCTGATTTTGTGTCCCTGCCCTATGCCAACCCCGACGCGCCGAAGGGTGGGCGGATCGTCTTCGGCGAGAGTGGCGGCTTCGATTCCCTCAACCCGTTCATCGTGAACGGCATCGCGCCGGCGGGCATCACCAACCACACGATCGAGACGCTTCTTGGCCGGTCCTTTGACGAACCCTTCACGCTTTACGGCCTTCTGGCCGAATCGGTGGTGACGGACGAGGACCGCAATTTCGTCGAATTCACCCTGCGGCCGGGGGCGCGATTCTCGGACGGGTCGCCCGTGACGGTGGAGGATGTGATCTGGTCCTTCGAGACGCTGGGCACGCAGGGACAGCCGCGTTATGCCGCCGCCTATGGCAAGGTGTCGAAGGTGGAACAGGTGGGCGAACGCGGAATCCGCTTCACCTTCAATACGGTGGACCGTGAACTTCCGCTGATCCTCGGGCTGCGGCCGGTCCTGAAGAAGGCGCAGTGGGAGGGCAAGGATTTCACCGCCTCGTCGCTGGAGGCGCCCATCGGGTCGGGGCCCTATGTGGTGGCGGAGTTCGAACCGGGGAAATACATCACCTACCGCAAGAACCCCGACTGGTGGGGCGCCGACCTGCCCTTCAACCGGGGGCAGCACAACCTTGACGAGATCCGCTACGACTATTTCGGCGATGCGGGTGTGGTGTTCGAGGCGTTCAAGGCGGGCGAGATCACCTCGTGGCGCGAGACGAATCCGGTGAAGTGGGAACAGCAGTATTCCTTCCCCGCCGTCACCTCGGGCGATGTGGTGAAATCGGTGATCCCGCACAGCCGCCCGTCAGGGATCGAGGGGTTCGTGATGAACACCCGCAAGCCGATCTTCCAGGACTGGCGCGTGCGCGAGGCGCTGATCACGGCCTTCAACTTCGAACTGGTGAACCGGACGCTGAACGGGGGCATCCCGCCGCGCATCCAGTCCTATTTCTCGAACTCGCCGCTGGGCATGGTGCCGGGCGCACCGGCCGAGGGCCGCGTTGCCGAATTGCTGGAACCGTTCCGGGCAGAGCTGCTGCCCGGCGCGATGGAGGGCTATGCCCTGCCCGTGGGCGACGGGACCGAGGCCAACCGCAAGGCCATCCGCACCGCGACCGCCCTGCTGGAAGAGGCGGGATGGACGGTGCAGGACGGCGTGCTGAAGAACGCGGCGGGCGAGCCCTTCGCCTTCGAGATCCTGATCACCAACGGCGCGGATGACATCATCAACGCGGCCACGATCTATGTCGAAGGGTTGAAGCGGCTGGGGATCGACGCGCGTGTGACCACGGTGGATTCGGCGCAGTACAAGGAGCGCACGACGAATTACGACTTCGACATGACCCATTACATCAGGTCGCTGTCCCTGTCGCCGGGGAACGAGCAGACGCTGTACTGGGGGTCGAAGGGCGTGACGGAACCGGGGACGCGCAACTGGATGGGCATGAATTCCCCCGCGGCCGAGGCGATGATCGCCACGATGGTCGCGGCCAAGAACCCCGACGATTTCGTGGCCGCCACGCAGGCGCTGGACCGCATCCTGACGACGGGGCGCTATGTCATCCCGATCTGGTATTCCGACGTGTCGCGTCTGGCGCACCGGAAAGAGCTGAAATATCCCGCAAGGCTGCCGCTTTACGGGGACTGGCCGGGCTTCCAGCCCGAAGTCTGGTGGTATGAGGAATGAAGATGAAGGCTGTTCTGATCATGGCGCTGCTGGCGCTGGGGGCCTGCGCGACGGTCGAGGGCGCGGGTCAGGACATCAGCGCAGGGGCGCGGGCGGTGGGCAACCTTTTCGACTGAGCGCGGAACCCCCGCCCCGCAGGCCGTGTTCCTTCCGTGAAACCGGAAGGAGCCTGCCATGCGTGCCGAAGAGATCATCGCCACCCATCCCGACGTGCAGGGCAGCACCGCCCGCAACCTGATTGCGGCCATCGCGGAATGCCTGTCCTGTGCGCAGGTCTGCACCTCTTGCGCCGATGCCTGTCTGGCCGAGGACCATGCCGAGCGGTTGCGGCAATGCATCCGGCTGTGCCTGGACTGCGCCGATGTCTGCGTGGCGACGGGGCTGACGGCGACGCGGCGGACCGGATCGAACGAGGAACTGATCGCCGAGATGCTGGCCGTCTGCGCCACGGCCTGCCGTCTGTGCGGCGACGAATGCGCAAGGCACGCGACGATGCACGACCATTGCCGCATCTGCGCCGAGGCCTGCCTTGCCTGCGCACAGGCCTGCCAGCGGGCGCTGGGCGATGTGGGCGGCGGCCCGTTGGATGCGGGGGTTGACGAAGGCCCGCTGGGCGACAATGCCGACGCGCCGGTCTGACCAAAATTCTTCGAAGAATTTTGCAAATCTTTTCGAAAAGATTTGCCTGCTGCCCTAGGCCAGCGACGTGACCCAGAGGATCGTCGCATCCTCTTCCGACAGGCTGATCACGTTATGCCCCATCGTGGCGTCGTAATAGGCGCTGTCGCCGCGGCGCAGGTCCACGGGTTCGTAGAATTCGGTGTAAAGCCGCACCACGCCCGTCAGGACATAGAGGAACTCTTCGCCGTCATGGCGCACCCAGCCGTCGAATTCCGTCACGTCCCGCGCCCGGATGCGGGCGCGGTAGGGCAGCATCTGCTTGGCCCGCAGGGGCCCGGCCAGCAATTCATGTTCATAGGTCGCCGTCGCATGGGCCTGCCCCTCGCCCTGCTTGGTCACCGCCATCCGCCCCGACACCTGCGCCCGTGACGGCGGGGTGAAAAGCTGCGGGACCGAGATCGCCAACCCCTCGGCCAGTTTCTTCAGCGCCTCGTAGGTGGGCGACATCTGCCCGTTCTCGATCTTGGACAGGGTGGACCGCGCCAGCCCCGCCTGCACCGCCGCCTGTTCCAGCGTCCAGCCGCGTTCCTTGCGCAATTCGCGCACGCGTTCGCCAAGGTTCAGGGGGGCGACAGGCGCATCCGCCCCGTTCTCGCGGGCGATGCGTATCAGGGATTTGGGGTCCGATCCTGCCATGCCGCGCATCTACGCCAAGGGAGGCGGGCTTGCAACCTTGGCCTGTCCGGCTAGAACGGCGGGATGCTGTCCGAGATCGACCTGTCGCCCTTCGCGCCCTGCCCCGCCCCCTTCAACATGGCCCGCCATGTGCTGGAGGCGTCCAGTGCCCGCTTTCCCGACCGCATGGCGCTGCAGATCGTGTCGCCCAAGGGGGCGGAACGCTGGTCCTATGCACGGCTTCTGGCGGCGGTGCGGGGCTGTGGCACGGGGCTTCTGTCGCTTGGCCTGCAGCCGGGCGACCGCGTCCTGCTGCGGCTTGGCAATGTGGTGGAATTCCCCGTCCTGTTCCTGGGCGCCATCGCGGCGGGGCTGGTGCCCGTGCCCACATCCGCCGCGCTGACCACTGCCGAAATCACCCGCATGGCCGCCACCGTCGCGCCGGCGCTGATCGTGGCGGGCGAGGGCGTGGCCCTGCCCGACCCGCTGCCCTGCCGCGCCATCGGCACAGATGCGCTGCGCGGGTGGGAAGACCTGCCCCCCTGCGACTGGGACATGGGCGATCCGGACCGTCTGGCCTATGCCGTCTTCACCTCCGGGACCTCCGGCAGGGCGCAGGCCGTGGGCCATGCCCACCGCACCCTCTGGGCAAGGGGGATGATGCATCGCGGCTGGGAGGGGATCACCGAAACCGACCGCATCCTGCACGCGGGCGCCTTCAACTGGACCTATACGCTGGGCACCGGCCTGATGGACCCGTGGACCGTGGGCGCGGTGGCGCTGATCCCCGCCGCCGGGGTGGCGCCCGCCGCGCTGCCGTTGCTGCTGAAGCGGTTCGATGCCACCATCTTCGCCGCCGCCCCCGGCATCTACCGCCAGATGCTGCGTGCGCCCCTGCCGCCCCTGCCCAAGCTGCGCCACGGCCTTTCGGCGGGCGAGGCGATGGCCGCGGACACGCGCCTTGCCTGGGAAGCCGCGACGGGGACGCAGGTGCATCCCGCGCTGGGGATGACGGAAGTGTCCACCTATATCTCCGGCTCGCCCGACCGGCCCGCACCGGCGGGCAGCGCGGGCTGGGTGCAGAATGGCCGCCGAGTGGCGCTGCTGGGCGAGGATGGCACCCCCGTCCCGCGGGGCGAGACGGGGGTGCTGGCCGTGCATCGCGGCGATCCGGGGCTGATGCTGGGCTATCTGGGCGACCCCGCCGCCACCGCCGCCCGCTTTGCCGGTGACTGGTTCGTGACCGGCGATCTGGCCGTGATGGGGCCGGACGGGGCGATCACCTATCGCGGCCGCGCCGACGACATGATGAATGCGGGCGGCTTCCGCCTGTCGCCGCTGGAGGTGGAGGAGGCGATGCGCCTTTGCCCCGGCATCGAGGATTGCGCCGTGACCGAGGTGGAGGTGAAGGCGGGCACGCGGGTCATAGCCTGTTTCTATACCGGCCATAACCCGCCCGACGAGGCCGCCCTGCAGGCCCATGCCGGAACCACCCTCGCCCGCTGGAAACAGCCGAGGCTCTGGGTCAGGCTTGACGCCCTGCCCCGTTCGGCAAACAACAAGCTGAACCGCCGCGCCCTGCCGGGCCTGATACCGAAAGGGTAAGCCGATGATCCGCCTTGATATCTTTTCCGACCCTGTCTGTCCCTGGTGCCTGATCGGCAAGACCAACCTCGACCGTGCGCTGGAAAGCCGCCCCGACCATCCGTTCCGCATCGAATGGCATCCCTTCCAGCTGAACCCCGACATGCCGCAAGGGGGTGTCGGGCATGTGGACTATCTGGCCGCGAAATTCGGGGGGCGGGAGCGGGCGATACAGGCCATGTTGCAGGTGGCCGAGCATGCGAAGAAGGCGGGAGCCGAGATCGACATGGAGAAGGTCACGCATCTGCCCAACACGCTGGACGCGCACCGGTTGATCCATTGGGCGGGGATCGAGGGCAAGCAGACGCCGGTCGTGGCGCGGTTGTTCCGCGCCCATTGGCGCGACGGGTCGGATATCGGGGACCATGCCACGCTGACGCGGCTGGCGGGCGAGGCGGGCATGGATGCGGCGGCGGTGGCGCGGCTGCTCGCTTCAGATGCCGATGCCGACGACATCCGCGCGCGCGACATGGATGCGCGGCAGAAGGGGGTGACGGCGGTGCCGACCTTCCTGATCGCGCAGCAATATGTGGTGCAGGGGGCGCAGCCGGTGGAGGTCTGGCAGCAGGTCATCGACGAGCTGTCGGAAAAGCTGGAGCAGGGCTGACCGCGACCGGACGCGCGTTCCGCATCGCCGCAGGCTGCCCTGTGCGGAAAGCGCAGTGTCGGACCGGGGCGGGGCGTGCTAGCCAGCGAGCATGACACAGACAGACGCCCGCCCCGCCGCCCGCATGGGCCAGACCGAATTCATCGCGCTGATCGCGGTGCTTTTCGCCACCATCGCCTTTTCCATCGATGCGATGCTGCCCGCCCTGCCGCAGATCGCGGCGGAACTGTCGCCCGATGCGCCCAATGCGGCGCAGCTGATCCTGACCTCCTTCGTGCTGGGGATGGGGATCGGGACGCTGTTCGCGGGGCCGCTGTCCGATGCCTTCGGCCGGAAGCCCGTCATCCTTGCAGGGGCCGCGCTGTACTGCGCCTCGGCGCTGCTGGCCTATCTGTCGCCTACGCTGGAAGGGGTGCTGCTGGCGCGGCTGCTGCAGGGTCTCGGGTCGGCGGGGCCGAGGGTGGTGTCGCTGGCGCTGGTACGCGACATGTACAAGGGGCGCGAGATGGCGCGGGTCGTCAGTTTCGCCATGATGATCTTCACGCTGGTGCCGGCCATCGCGCCCTTCATCGGACAGGGCATCATCGCGCTGGCGGGGTGGCGGGCGATCTTTCTTGCCTTCGTCGTCTTTTCCGCCGTCACCATGCTGTGGTTCACGCTGCGCCAGCCGGAGACCATGCCCAAGGCGCTGCGGCGCGGGCTGAGCCGTGACGCCCTGCGCGGCGCCTTTGTCGAGGTGCTGTCACACCGGGTGGTGATCGTGTCCATCGCGGTGCAGACGCTGGTCTTTGCCTGCCTCTTCGCCACGCTGTCGGCCACGCAGCCCATCCTCGACCAGGTCTATGGCGAGGGGGACCGCTTCCCCATGTGGTTCGCCCTGATCGCCGTCGTGTCGGGATCGGCCAGTTTCATCAATGCAAAGCTGGTGGTCCGGCTGGGGATGCGGCGGATGGTGACGGCGACGCTGGCGGCGCAGGTGGTGTTTTCCGTGGTGATGCTGGCGGCGAAGGCGGGGGGCCTCTGGCCTGTCGCATGGGCCTTTCCGGCGCATCTGGCCTGGACCACGGGGGTGTTCTTCATGACCGGCCTGACCATCGGCAACCTGAACGCATTGGCGCTGGAACCGGTGGGGCATGTGGCGGGGATGGCGGCCAGCGTCATCGGCGCGATTGCCACCGTCGCCTCGGTCGTGCTGGCGGCGCCTGTGGGGCTGATGTTCGACGGGACGGCCTATCCGCTGATGGCGGGGGTGGCGGTCTTTGCGGCGGGTGGCTGGGGGCTGATGCGGCTGATCCCGCGCTGAGGCGGGTCGCAAAGGGGGACGAGCCTTGCGGCCCGTCCCCTTTGGTTTCGGACCCGTGCGGTCAGTGCGCGACCTGCGACGGGGCGGCAGCGGCGGCGGCCTTGGCAGCCGCTGCGGCGGCTTCTTCCGCCGCCTCGTCCCATTCCACCGGCTCGGGCGCACGCACCAGCGCGTGCTTCAGCACCTCGCGCACATGGCTGACGGGGATGATCGTCAGCCCCTCGCGGACATTGGCCGGAATCTCGGGCAGGTCCTTGGCGTTTTCCTCGGGGATCAGCACCGTCTTGATGCCCCCCCGCAGCGCCGCGAGCAGCTTTTCCTTCAACCCGCCGATGGCCAGAGCATTTCCGCGCAGCGTCACCTCGCCCGTCATGGCGATGTCCTTGCGGACGGGGATGCCCGTCAGGACCGAGACGATGGAGGTCACCATGGCCAGACCCGCCGAAGGGCCGTCCTTGGGCGTCGCGCCTTCGGGCACGTGGACGTGGATGTCGATGGTTTCGAATTTCGGCGGTTTCACCCCCAGTTCGGGGCTGATGGAGCGGACATAGGATGCCGCCGCCTCGATCGATTCCTTCATCACGTCGCCCAGCTTGCCGGTCGTCTTCATCCGCCCCTTGCCGGGCAGCTTCAGCGCCTCGATCGACAGCAGGTCGCCGCCCACGCTGGTCCAGGCCAGACCGGTGACGACGCCCACCTGATCCTCCTTCTCGGCCAGACCGTAGCGGAAGCGTTTGACGCCCAGATAATCTTCAAGCTTCTCGGGCGTCACCTCGACGGCCTTGCCCTGCTTCTTGACGATCTCGGTCACGGCCTTGCGGGCGAGCTTTGCGATCTCGCGTTCAAGGTTCCGCACCCCCGCCTCGCGGGTATAGGTGCGGATGACGTCGGTCAGCGCCGCATCCGTCACCTTGAATTCGCCCTTGCGCAGGCCGTGGTTGGCGATCTGCTTGGGGATCAGGTGCTGCTTGGCGATCTCGCGCTTTTCATCCTCGGTGTAGCCCGCCAGCGAGATGATCTCCATCCGGTCCAGCAGGGGGCCGGGCATGTTGTAGGAGTTGGCGGTCGTGATGAACATCACGTTCGACAGGTCGTATTCCACTTCCAGATAGTGGTCCACGAAGGTCGCGTTCTGTTCGGGGTCCAGCACCTCCAGCATGGCCGAGGCAGGGTCGCCACGGAAGTCCTGCCCCATCTTGTCGATTTCATCCAGCAGGATGAGCGGGTTCGTGGTCTTGGCCTTTTTCAGCGCCTGGATGATCTTGCCGGGCATGGAGCCGATATAGGTCCGGCGATGCCCCCGGATTTCGGATTCGTCACGCACGCCGCCCAGCGAGATGCGGATGAATTCGCGCCCCGTGGCCTTGGCGACCGACCGGCCCAGAGAGGTCTTGCCGACGCCGGGCGGGCCGACGAGGCAGAGGATCGGACCCTTCAGCTTGGCGCTGCGAGCCTGCACGGCGAGGTATTCGACGATGCGTTCCTTGACCTTTTCCAGCCCGTAATGGTCCTTGTCCAGAACCTCCTGCGACTTGTGCAGGTCCTTCTTGACCTTGGACTTCACGCCCCACGGCACGCCCAGAAGCCAGTCGAGGTAGTTGCGCACCACCGTCGCCTCGGCCGACATGGGCGACATGGATTTCAGCTTCTTCAGCTCGGCCTCGGCCTTTTCGCGGGCCTCTTTCGAGAAGGCGGTCTTGCGGATCCGCTCCTCAAGCTCCGCGATTTCGTTCTGGCCATCCTCGCCATCGCCCAGCTCGCGCTGGATCGCCTTCATCTGTTCGTTCAGGTAATACTCGCGCTGCGTCTTTTCCATCTGGGTCTTGACGCGGGACTTGATCTTCTTCTCCACCTGCAGGACGGACATTTCTCCCTGCATGTGGCCATAGACGCGCTCCAGCCGTTCGGCCACGTCCAGCGTTTCGAGGATTTCCTGTTTCTGCCCCACCTCGATCCCAAGGTGGCCGGCCACGAGATCGGCCAGACGCGCCGGTTCGCGGGTTTCCGATACGGCGGCCAGCGCCTCTTCGGGGATGTTCTTCTTGATCTTGGCGTAACGCTCGAACTCCTCGGCCACGGCGCGGATCAGCGCCTCGACCGACGACTTGTCGCCGGGGGTTTCGGTCAGGGCCGACACCCGCGCCTCGAAGAAGCGGTCATTGGGCAGGAATTCGGTGATCTTCACGCGGCTCTTGCCTTCCACCAGAACCTTGACGGTGCCGTCGGGAAGTTTGAGCAGTTGCAGCACATTGGCCAGCACGCCGACGCGATAGATCGCATCCGTGCCGGGTTCATCGACGGAAGGATCGATCTGCGAGGACAGCAGGATCTGCCGGTCGTCCGACATCACCTCTTCCAGCGCGCGCACCGACTTCTCGCGCCCGACGAAAAGCGGAACGATCATGTGCGGGAAGACCACGATATCGCGGAGTGGCAGCACCGGATAGCTGGGGGAAAGGGAATCGCTCATCATGTTTCCTTGTCTGGCAGGAAGGCTCCGGCCCCGTCACGGCAGCGCTCGGCCTTCCCCTGTTCGGCATCCATATCTGGTGGTGCGGCAAGGGCGAGTCAACCACGGCTTCACGTCAACTTGTGGGCCATGATGCGCCCCTCGCGCGGCAGGGGCAAGCGGGCTTTGGTGGGGGGGGACCTGAGAGCCGGTAGCGCTACGGCAGGTCATCGCCCGTGGCCCGAAGCCACGGGCGGCGGCCGTCCCGCCCCCCCGGGGCGGCCGCACGGGGTCCGTGCGACCACCCCGGCGTGACGGCCGCCACCCTACCGTTCTGTGCTGTATCAAGGGCGCCACCCCCTACCGCCGCACCAGCACCCGCCACGCCCCCAGCAGCACCGCCGACACCCCGATCACCGTCAGCACCGCAGGCCGCAGGTCTTCGGGGCTGGACGCCGCCCCGCCAAAGGCCACGACAAAGGCGAAAGGCACCACGCCCGCCGCATATCCCAGCGCAAAACGCAGCGGATGCATCCGCGCGATCCCCGCCAGCGTCGCCGAAAGCTCCGGCAGGATCGGCAGCGCCTGACAGACCGCCAGCACCAGCAGATCGTTCCGAGCGAAGGCCGTCTCGATCCCCGCCAGCCGCGCCTCGTCGCGCAGCAGGCGGCGCAGCACGGGACGCCCCGCCAGACGCCCCGCCATATAGCCAAGCGATCCCATCAGCATCAGCCCCACGCCCGCCGTCACCCCGCCCCAGACCGGCCCCAGCAGCCACCCCGCAAGCAGGATGGTCGCCATCGTCGGCACCGCCACCAGCAGGTCCAGCAGCAACAGCGCCACCACCCCTGCCGCCAGCCACAGCGGATGCACCTCGCGCAAGCCTTCCAGCCAGCGGATCACCCCGTCCTCGGGCAAGAGCCCCAGCCCCTGCACCACGAGAAAGGTGGATGCGAATGCCGCTGCCAGCACGCCTGCGATACGGACCAGATCCCCCATCGCTCAATTCCCCCGCAGCAGGCGACGGCCCAGCCACGGCGCCACGGCCTGCAGCAGCGGCAGCGCACGCGCCGCGCCGATGCGGATCGTTTCCCGTCGCGCCTCCACCCCCCGCAGGATGGCGGCGGCGGCAAGCTCCGGCGCGATCTTTCCCCTGCCCCGCCCCGCCGTCATCGGCGTATCGACAAGCGGCAGCACCACCTCGGACACAAGCAGCCCCGACCCTTCCACCTGCCAGCGCAGCGCCGTGGTGAAGGAGGACAGCCCCGCCTTCGTCGCCGAGTAAAGCCCCCCCGCCTCTTTCGGAAAGGTCGCAAGACCGGACGAGAGGTTGACCACCACCCCGTCCGGTCTGCGCAGCAGATGCGGCAGCAGCGCCTGCACCAGCAGCGCGGGCGCGGCAAGGTTCAGGGCCGATTCCTCGATCAGGTGGCGCGGCTGGCTTGCGGGATCGGTCAGCGGACGCGCGTGCTGGACGGCGGCATTGTTGATCAGCACCGACAGGCCGGGATGCGCGGCCAGAAGCCCCGCCGCCAGTCCGGGGATGGCAGCAAGGTCCGTCAGGTCGGCGGTCACGGGGTGCAGCCCCGCCCGAGCGGGCAGATGCGCGGCATGGCGCGACAGGGCCAGCACGGCATGGCCCTGATCCAGCAGCCTGTCCAGAAGGGCCGCCCCGATGCCGGAGGTCGCGCCGGTAAGCAGGACGGTGGCGGGGCGGGAAAGCGGTCTTGACATGTTCCTCTCCGGTCCAGATTCGGGACAGGGAATAGGCCGCAAGGGACGCGCCGTAATGAACCTGGGTTTAGAGACGGGCGATGCCGCCCCCGCCCTGATCGCCGCGCTGCGCCCGCGGGCCGAAGAGGCGCGGCTCTGGGCCGAACGGACCCTGCCGAAGGGCGCCCCCATCTTTGCCGCCGCAGACGGGTCCGACGACGTGGTCCTGCTCTTGTCCGGTCTGGTGAAGCTGGTCTATACGACCGAGGCTGGCGAGGACTGGGTCAAGAGCTTCATCCTGGATCAGGGGGTCTTTTCCGGACGCGGTGCCGCAGATGCCGCAGCCGGGGAAGGCTATGGCGCGGTCTGCCTGGAACCCTGCCGCTTCGTCCGCCTGCCCCGCAGCTTCGTGGAACGGTCGGCCGCCGCCGATGACAATCTCCGCGCGGCCTGTGCGGCCTTCGCCGCATGGGTCCTCGCACGCAAGCAGGCCCGCGAGGCGGCGCTTCTGACGATGTCGCCCGAAGCCCGCTACCGAATGTTGCGCACGGGGGCGGCGGCGGCGCTGGCGCGGTTGCCGCAGGGGGATGTGGCGCGTTTCCTCGGGGTGACGCCGGTCGCCTTTTCGCGCATCAAGCGGCGGCTGCAGGCGGACAGGCAGGGCTGAGCGCGAAGGCGGAATTTCCGCTTCCGCCCCCGCCCGTCCGGTGGCACCATCGCCTGTGTTGGTCAGTGCGGTGGTTGCGTATGGCGGCAGACGATCCGGTGGACCTGATCTATGCGGCGCTGGTGGGCGAGGTGCCCCTGTCGCGCGTCGTTTCTGCGGTGAATGCCACCGTGCCGGACGGGCGGACGACGCTGTTCCATCACGACGTGAACGACGGCCACGGGCGGTTCGCCCTGACGGCGGGTTTCGATCAGGGGGACATCCACCGCTACGACCGGGATTACGCGAAGGTGAACCCCTGGATGCCGCACGCCGCCCTGCGGCCGGTGGGCAGGGGTGTGGTGGCGGACCAGATGCTGCCCTTCGAAATGCTGCGGCGGACCGCGTTCCATGACGGATTCCTACGTCCGCTCGGCGTGCGGTCCGCCGTCGGGGTCACGATCGAGCGCAGCGGCGGACGGCTTTTCCTCCTCAGCATCCTGACCGGTGCAGGCGGGATCGAGGCCAATACCCGCCATGCCGCCCTGCTGGGCACCCTTGCGCCACACCTGCGCCGCGCCATGCGGGTCTGGCGACGCGCCCCGTCGCTGGAGGGCACGACGGCCGCCGTGCTGGAAACCCTCGGCACGGGGGCCATGATCCTCGGCAGCGGGCTGCGGGTGGCCGGATCGTCGCGGATTGCCGCATCGCTTGTCGGCACCGGTCGGGGGCTGGAAGTGGATGCGGCAGGGCGCCTGCGCCTTTCCGACCCGCAGATCGAGGCGCGGCTGCGCCGCCTGCTGGACTGGCCGCTGCCTGCCGAACCGGAGTTCGAGACCGTTCTGATGGGCGACGGGCAGGCGACCCGCCTTCGTGCGCGGCGGCTGGTTGCCGAAGGCCTGTCCGCCCTTCTGGACGAGCCGTCGGTCATCCTTCTGTTGAACCCTCTGACAGGGCTTCACGACGGACCGTTGCCCGATCCCGCAAGGCTTGACCCCGTGGCGCGGTCCTGCGGGCTGACCCGCGCCGAGACCGAGGTGCTGCAGGCGCTGGCAGGCGGTCTTGCCCCCGCCGACATCGCCACGCTGCGGGGCGTGACGACCGAGACGGTCCGCAGCCAGATCAAGGCATTGCGGATGAAGACAGGGGCGCGGCGGCAGGCCGATCTGGTCCGGCTGGCCCTTGCGGGCTGCCTGCATCCCCCGACGGGGGGATGACGTAGGGGCGGCACGGCCCGACGATACCGCCACCCCGCATGGACGGGGCCGGATCAACTGGAGGACGCGATGCGCTACGCCCTGCCTGCACTCTGCCTTGCCATCGGCACTGCACTGGCCACCCTGCCCGGGCCTGCCACAGCCGAGGGCAGCATACCCTTCGTGGACAAACTGACCCTGCGGGTCGGGGAGTCGGCGGTCATCCACGGGATCAGGGGGGACTGCGGCAAGCTTCCCGCCAAGTCGCAACTCAAGCCCCGCAAGCTGAAAACCGGAACGCTGACCATCGGGCGCGAGGGGACGCGCAGCAGCCGCAGATGCGGCGGGCTGACCCCTGCGGTCGAGGTCATCTTCACCGCCACGGCACCGGGCAAGGAAACCTTCACGGTCGAGGGCGACAGGATGCGCGTCACCGTGACCGAATGACGGGGAAAGGGGAAGCAGAGGGCCACCCACCCACCTTCCGGCTCTTGACGCCGGATGCGCCTTCGCTTACCTCAGCCCTGTCGCGGGTGTAGCTCAATGGTAGAGCCGCAGCTTCCCAAGCTGATGACGAGGGTTCGATTCCCTTCACCCGCTCCATCCCTCCGCGCAGGTCAGTTGTGGATGAACCCCTTGACCGGGTTCACGCGCCCCAGACTGCCCTTCCCGTTCGCCACGCGCACCTGTGACCAGTCGCCTTCGGGCGAGACATCCACGACCAGCGTGTCCACCGTGATGCGGTTGCGCACCCAGTTCGCCTGATCGACAAGGACGGTCCGGTCGTCCAGCACCCTGGACACCACGGCCACATGGCCCTTCGGCATCGCGCGGCTGGCCGCAAAGGCCATGACCGCGCCCACCTTCGGCTCCCGGCTGCGGTGATAGCGGCCCTTGGCCTGATCCCACCATGTCTTGGCGTTGCCCCGGATCTCCACCCCGCTGATGGCGCGGGCGAAGGGGACGCACCAGATGCGGCCCGCCGGCCGGTCCGCCATCGCCTGCTGCACGGCAGCCTTCAGCGCGGCACGGGCCTGCCGGTCATCCTGACGGTCTGCCGCCGCACGGGGGGCAAAGACGGCCAGCAGGCCACGCGGTTCGGACCGTTCGGCAAGGGCCCCCGTGGCGGGCAGAAGGCAGGCGGCAAACAGGATCGGCAGGAGGCGTTTCTTCATCGGATCGTCTGGCGGTTGTTTCGGACCCTCCGCCCCTGACACGATCCGCCGCAGCCGCCAACCCACCCGTCCGGCTGGCAGGCCGAACCCCGCCGAGCTGCGGCGCCCGTTCGGCAAGGGACCGCCGCTTTCCTTTCGCGGCCCGCTGCGATAACCAGCGCGGCAGTGAAATCAGGAGGAATTCCCATGTCCGAGATCAAGCGCATCGGCACCGGCCCCCGCATGTCGGAAGCCGTCTGCTACAACGGCATCGTCTGGGTCGCAGGCCAGGTCGGCAACCCCGGCGACAGCGTGGCCGACCAGACCCGCACCTGTCTGGCCGAGGTGGACCGCATCCTTGCCGAAGCCGGCACCGACAAGACGCGCATCCTGTCGGCGCAGATCTGGCTGGCCGATATCGGCACCTTCGCCGAGATGAACTCGGTCTGGGACCAGTGGGTGCCGCAGGGCCACACCCCGGCGCGGGCGACCGGCGAGGCGAAGCTGGCCACCCCGGATTACAAGGTCGAGGTGATCGTCACGGCGGCGCTGCGCTGAACAAATTTCTTCGAAGAAATTTGCAAAAATCTTCGAAGATTTTTGCAGGCCCCGGCGCAAGCGTTCCGGGGCTTTCCCTTATCCCCGGAACCACGCCGCAAGCGCCGCCGTCGATCCGTCCTTGCCCCCGGCCCCCTGCCGCCCCTCCAGCACCGGTTGCAGCGCCAGCGCCAGTTCCTTGCCCAGCTCCACCCCCCACTGGTCATAGGAGTTGATGCCGAGGATCACGCCCTCCACGAACACTCGATGTTCATAGAGCGCGATGATCTGGCCAAGGACGAAGGGCGTCAGCTTCTCATAGGCCAGCGTGACCGAAGGGCGGTTGCCCGGAAACACCCGGTGCCGTGCCTGCCGGTCGAGTTCCGCCCCCGTCAGCCCCTTGCGCTCCATGATCGCCCGCGCCTCGTCCAGCGTGCGGCCGCGCAGCAGCGCCTCGGACTGCGCAAGGCAGTTGGACACCAGCAACGTGTGCTGATGCGCCAGATCCGGTTCATGCCCGCGCCGCGCGATCAGGAATTCGCAGGGAATGACCCGCGTCCCCTGATGGATGAGCTGGTAGAAGGCGTGCTGCCCGTTCGTCCCCGGCTCGCCCCAGACGACGGGGCCGGAATGCATGGTCAGGTCGGACCCGTCCATCGCCACGCGCTTGCCGTTGCTCTCCATCTCCAACTGCTGGAGGTAGGCGGGCAGACGCGAAAGCCGCTGGTCATAGGGCAGCACGGCGCGGGTGGCATGGCCGCAGATCTGGTTGTGCCAGATGCCGACCAGCGCCAGCAGGACCGGCAGGTTCGCGTCGAAGGGCGCGGTCTGGAAGTGGACGTCCATCGCCCGCCCGCCCGCAAGGAAGGTGCGGAAATCCTCGGGCCCCACGGCCAGCATCAGCGCAAGGCCGATGGGCCCCCACATGGAATAGCGGCCGCCCACCCAGTCCTCGAAACCAAAGACCCGCGACGGGTCGATGCCGAAGGCGGCGGTCTTGTCGGCGGCGGTGGAAACGGCGGCGAATTGCGCCGCCGGGTTGGCCACCTTGCCCGCCATCCAGTCCCGCGCCGTTTCGGCATTGGTCATCGTCTCGATGGTGGTGAAGGTCTTGGAGGCCACGATCACCAGCGTCGTTTCCGGGTCCAGCCCGCGCAGCGTATCGGCGATATGCGCCCCGTCCACGTTCGACACGTAGTGGCAGCGCGGCCCGTCGTGATAGGGCGCCAGCGCCAGCGTTGCCATCGCGGGGCCAAGGTCCGACCCGCCGATGCCGATATTGACCACATCGGTGATCCGGCCCCCCTGCCCCGTGAACCGCCCCTCGCGCACGTCGCGGGCGAACGCCTCCATCCGCTCCAGCGTCTCCACGATGCCCGCGACGACATTCTTGCCGTCCACGATCACCGTGCCGTCCAGATTGCGCAGCGCGGTATGCAGCACCGCCCGCCCCTCGGTGTCGTTGATCCGCTCGCCCGTGAACATGGCGCGGCGCTTGTCGGCCACACCTGCGGCTTCGGCCAGCGCGACCAGCAGGCGCCGCCCCTCGGCGTCGATATTCGTCTTGGACCAGTCCAGCCGCATCCCGTCGGCCTGCGCGGTAAAGGCTGCCGCACGGGCGCCATCGGCAAAAAGGTCGAGGATGTGGCGATCCTTCACCGCGTCATGATGCGCGGCCAGCGCGGCCCATTCGGCTTTCATCGGTTCACTCCGCCCAATGCACGGTTGCGTTGTCCAGAACGGCGCGCACGGGCGCCTGTTCCGGCGGCAGGGTCAGCGCACGCTCCAGCGCGTCGCGCTTTTCCTGTCCGGTGATCAGGATGTGGATGTTCATCGCCCCCCGCAGCACCGGCGCGGTCAGGGTGATGCGCGGCTCGCCCGCCGCCTCGGCCCGCATGGGCAGCAGGACCGGCGCATCGGCCGCCAACCCTTCGGCCAGACGGTCCGCACCGGGGAACAGCGAC
>AYNO01000046.1 GCA_000500915.1 Rhodobacter sp. CACIA14H1 | reverse complement strand
AATTCACCCCCTGTGGGTATTTTGGCCGAGACGAAAGGCCATGTCAGGCGAAGCTTTCGACCGTCCTGATCGCCCCGTCGAGCGCCTTGCCTTCCTCATCCTTCAACGCCGCCTCGCGCAGGCGGCGGCACCAGTCGGCGGCATCGTCGCGATGCGCGATGCGGAGTGAGGCCGTGACCACGCGGTCGAATTTGGAATGGCCCCGCGCATGGGTGTCGGAATAGCCCTTGATCAGGCGGCGGCAGCGGACCAGTTCCACCGCAAGGTCGTAATTCCCCGCCACCTGTCCCATGGCCGTATCCAGCCACCGCGCCAGATGCGCCTGTTCCTGCGCGTGGCGCAGGGTGCGGCGACGCCAACCGCGCAAACCGCCGAGGAGGTGCAGGAGGAAGAAGGCAGGCAGGCTGTCCGTCCGCAACCGGCGGCCCTTGTTGAACCAGCGGTCGATGCGGGCCATCCATTTCGGGTCGGCCTCCAGCTTCGCGCCAAGGCGGGCGGGCAGCATCCCCACCACCTCTTCGGCGCGGGGGTGGAAGAATTCGGTCAGGTGCAGGAGGTTGGCGTCCTTTACCCGCATCTCCTTGCGGATGCGGTCGAAGCGTCGGCCGCGGGTCTTGAGGTCCGCAACGCGGATGATGTCGTCATAGGCCATGGCATTGGCGATGTATTTCGCCGCCTCGCGCGACAGGGCCCAGTTGCGGGCGGCATCGTCCCGCGCCATGACGGCCGCCAGCCGGTCGAGATAGTCCGCGCCATAGGCAAGGTCTTCGAATCCCACGACCTTTTGCAGCCCTGGCAGCGCGAGTTCGGCCACCTGCGGCGGCAGCGCCGCAACGCGGGCGGCCAGCCTGTCCCATTCCGCCACCAGCCGCGCCGGGCCCTGCACCCTTGGCGCGGGCCTCGCCACCGCTTCGGGCGCGGCGGCAGGCGCTGGGTTCGCGGCCACATCGAAGGCGGCCGCGAAGGCCCGCAGCGACCCTTCGACCCCCTTGCCCCCCGCCTTGATCGCCGCCTCGAACGCCTCGCGCCCGAAGGGCAGGATACCCGCCCCCGCCAAGGCGCCGAAGAGCGACGCCGAAATCACCGACCCGTTCCGGACCGCCAGCGCGTCGAAATCCGCAGCGATGACGCGCCGGGCCGCGACCTCTGCCGCTGCCATCACCTCGTCCGAAGAGGCGATGCCGTCGCCCGGCACCATCTTTTCCGACACCGCCAAAGCGCGGTGGGTGGAGGTGATCAGCACCGTCCTGTCGGGTGTGACGAACCCCGGATGATGGCGCGGCCTGCCTCCATCATCTCGGCCGTGATCATGATATCCACGTCGCCCGCTGCGGGCATCAGCGAGAAGATGGGGAAAGGATCGCCCGCCCGATGCGGCGCCATCTCGATGTAATAGACGGTGGCCCCCGTCCGCTGCGCCACGCCCGCCACCGACGTGGCCTGCGCCGCATAGCCGTTGGCGCGGGCAAGGTCTTCGATCCAGCCGGTCAGCACGCCGCCGCCTTGCCCGCCGACGGCAAGGATCGCCAGCTTGATGATGCCCGACAGGCGCGGGTCGGCCTGCCTTGCGCCCAGTTCGGCCCCCACGGTTTCCTGCAAGGTCATACCGCGCCTCCGAAATCCAGCCGCCGTGCGGCGCGGCGGGCCTGCAGCCAGCCGATGATGCGCGACCGGAAGGCGCCCATGCGTTGTTCCCACTTCGTCGGGTTATGCACCACATCGGCGCGGTAGAAGGACGGGCACAGGACGGCGGCATCCGCCACCTCGCCGCAATTGCCGCAGCCCACGCAGCTTTGGTCGATGCTGGCCACGGGGTCGTCGCGCAGCGGGTCGTCCAGTTTCTTCAGCGACAGCGACGGGCAGCCCGACAGGCGGATGCAGGCATGGTCGCCCGTGCAGACATCCTCGTCCACGCCGAAACGGGGGGCTTCGACCCTGCGGCCGTCCTTGATGGCCTGTGCCGTCAGCGGCTTTTCACGGCGCTGGCGGTTCAGCATGCATTCCGACGAGGCCACGATCACCTTCGGACCCGGCGCGTCGGTCGTCAGCGCCTCGCGAAGGACATCCCGCATCCGGCCCACGTCATAGGTGCGGTCCACCTGGCGGACCCAGTCGATCCCGATGCCTTTCAGGGCCTTGGTGATGGGGTGCTTCGTGGCCTTGGTCGGGTTGTCGGCACGCGAGGACATGATGTCCTGCCCCCCCGTCGCGGCGGAATAGTAATTGTCCACGATCACCGCCACGCCGTCCGACTTGTTGAAGGCCATGTTGGTGAAGGACGAGGACAGCCCGTTATGCCAGAACCCGCCATCCCCGATGATCGCCACTGGCCGCCGTTCCCCGCCCCCGTCAAAGGCCGCGTTGGCGGCAGGGCCAAGGCCATAGCCCATCGTCGCCCCCCCGATCTCGAACGGGGGCAGCGAGGCGAAGAGGTGGCAGCCGATATCCGCGCTGATCTGGAGCTTGCCGGTTTCCTTCTGCACCAGCTTCATCGCGGCGAAGATGGGCCGTTCGGGGCAGCCCGTGCAGAATCCCGGCGGGCGGATGGGGACCGTCCTGGTCAGGTCGGGGATCTGCGGCTTGTCCTCGTTCGGCGCCCGCACCAGCGCGGGCAGCATCTGCGGCGCGGCCTCCTTCAGGAAGGCCGTGATCCCGTCCAGCATGACCTGTCCGGTATATTCCCCCGCCATCGGCAGGATGCCCTTGCCGCGCAGTTTCACCTGCGACCCGGCGCGGTAGAGGAAGGTGGAAAGCTGCTGTTCGATGAATTCGGGCTGGCCTTCCTCGATCACAAGCACCTGATCCTTGCCTTCGCAGAACTCGAGGAACTCTGAGGAAATCAGCGGATAGGTGACGTTCAGGACGTAAAGCGGAACCTCGGTATTGCCCCAGATATCCGCCAGCCCCAGCCGTTGCAGCGCCCGGATCACGCCATTGTACATGCCGCCCTGAAGCACCAGCCCGACAGGGGCGGTCTTCGGCCCGAAGACCTCGTTCAACTGCCGCTCGCGGATGAATTTCTCGGCATTGGGCCAGCGGTTCTTTATCTTGTCCTGCTCATGGGCAAAGGACATCGGCGGCAGGACGACGCGGGCGAAATCGGATTGCGGGTTGGACAGCGCCTCCCTGACCGACAGTTTCGGGCGCCGGTTGTCGCGGGTCTGGAAGGACCCGGTCACATGGCAGGACCGGATGCGGACCATCAGCATGACGGGGGTATTGGACGCCTCGGACAGTTCGAACCCGTCCTTCACGGCCTTGGTGATGCAGGGCAGGTTGGGGCGCGGGTCCAGAAGCCAGAACTGCGATTTCATGGCAAAGGAGTGGCTGCGTTCCTGCATGATGCTGGAACCCTCACCATAATCCTCGCCCACGATGATCAGCGCCCCGCCGTTCACGCCGGAGGAGGCAAGGTTCGCCAGCGCGTCGGACGCCACATTGACCCCAACCGACCCCTTGAAGGTGACCGCTCCCCGGATCGGGTAATGGACCGAAGCCGCCAGCATCGCCGCCGCCGCCGCCTCGTTCGCATTGGCCTCGAAGCGGATGCCAAGCTCTGACATCAGGTCTTCGGCATCGGCCAGCACGTCCATCAGGTGACTGATCGGCGCCCCCTGATAGCCGCCGACATAGCCCACGCCGTTTTCCAGCAGGGCCTTGGTGATGGCCAGAATCCCCTCGCCGGTGAAGGTGTCGCCCTCGCCTTTGCGCAGGTGTTCGACCTCTGCCTTGAAGGAGCGTTCGGCCATGTCAGATCTCGTGCTTGCGGATGTTGGTCAGCATCTTCTGAAGCGTCGCCACGAAGGCGCGGCGCTCGTCGGCGGGGATGCCACGGAACATGCGTTCATGTGCCTCGGCCATGCGAGGCCAGAGCGTTTCGAAATGCGCCCGCCCGGCATCGGTGATGTAGATGCGCGTGGCGCGGCTGTCGGTGGCATCCGCCTCGCGCCGGATCAGGCCTTCGGTGGCAAGCTGGTCAAGGGCGCGGGACAGGGTGGACTGTTCCACCACGGAATAGACCGAAAGTTCGCGGATCAGCGGCCCGTCGATCACCGACAGCACCGCCAGCGCCCGCATCTTCGGCGTGGTCAGGCCCAGCCCCGACATCTCGTCGCGCAGCGACGCGTTGTATCGCCCCATGATGCGGTTCATCAGATAGGGCGCGTAATTGGTCAGCCCGATCTCTCCCAGTCGCGGCAGGGTCGGCGGCGGCTTCTGGGGCGACTGGTCCGTCATGCGCCCAACCCCTTGGCCGCAAGGAAGCCCGATCCCCCGCCCAGACCGGGGCCGGGATGGGTGGACGCGCCGATATGCACAAGCCCCCGCACAAGACCCGTGCCGTTGGTGGAATGGGCATAGGGGCGGAAGATGAAGAACTGGTCGATGGTGCAAAGCCCGCCATAGGGGTCACCGCCCACCAGATTGACGTTCATCCGTTCCAGGTCGGCCGGAGAATAGGCCCGCCGCGCCAGCTTGATCGCGTCGAAGTCCTTGATATGGCGCTTCAGGATGGCTTCGATTCTGTCGGCAAGGGCCTCTCTCGTCGCGTCGGACCATGTGCCGTCGGTGGCGATGGTCCCGCCCGCATCGCCTTTGACGACACGGGGCGCGTCGGGGATCTGCAGCCACAGGATCGCCTTGCCATCCGGGCAGCGCGACGGGTCCAGACGGTGGGGCTGGCCCACGCAGATCGTCGGCACGGCGGGCAGCATGCCCCGCTCGGCCTCGTTCGATGCCTTGGAGACGGAGTCGATCCCGTCCGCCAGGTGGATCAGCGCGACATCGTCCAGGCCGGGGGACAGCCATTCGGGATGCCGGTCCAGCGCGTAATGCAGCTGGAAATTCCCCCGCCCGTGGCGGAACGACTGCGCCGCCGCCTGATCCTCGGGCAGGTTCACGTCGCGCAACAGCCGCCCCTGCAACTGCCCCGGCGCGACCGAGGCCAGCACCGACCGGCAGGCAATCTCTTCGCCCGAGGCCAGCGCGACACCCCGCACGCGACCGTCCCGCACGATGATCTGGTCCACATCCGCCTCACAGCGGATTTCGCCGCCCTTCTCCTCGATCAGCGCACGGAAGGCCGCGACGCCCGCGCCCGACCCGCCCTTGACGACAGGCGCCCCCGCCGCCTCCAGCGCGAAGGCGATGACCTTGCCCATCTGGCCGGAATAGGTGCTTTCCGGCGTGAGCCCGCAATGCAGCACCCAAGGCGCATAAAGCGCCTGCACGGTGGGCGAGGCATAGGTCGTCTCCAGCCACCCCCGCGCCGGAACCAGCGCCCGCCCGAACCATGCGGCAAGGCCCCGCAGACCCCGCTTGCGCACCTGCGCCCACAGCAGTTTCGCCGTGGGCCAAGACCACAGCGACCCGCCCAGCAGCGCGAACAGGAACGGCGCATCACCCTCCACCCCGCCCACGTCGCGGGCATGGGCCGCGCCATCCCCCGCCGCCAGCGCGTCGAAGGTGGCGATGTTCTTTGCCCGGTCGGTCGTCAGCACCAGCGCCTGCCCTTCCGGCCGCAGCACGGCGGTCGGGTGGGGCGTGTGGCAATAGTCGAACCCGTGGCGGGCAAGGTGGGGGCCAAGCGCGGCCCCCGCCGGTGATGTCATGAACAGGACCCATGTCGCCGCCATCACATCATGCCGGAAGCCGGGAAGCGTGATCTCCTCGGTCCGCAGGCAACCGCCCGGCACCGCCTCGCGCTCCAGCAGCAGGACGCGGTCGCCCTTCAGCGCCAGCATCGCCCCAGCGACCAGCGCGTTGATCCCGCTTCCGATGATGACGTGATCGGGCCCCATGGATCAGCCCTTCGGCACCAGCGCCAAGGCGCGGATGGGCGAACCTGTGCCCTGCTTGATCTTCAGCGGGGCGGCAATCAGGATCGCGCCCTTGGCGGGCAGCTTGTCCAGATTGGCGAGGCTGGCCAGACCGAAGCAGTTGTTCTTGTGCAGCAGGTTATGCGCCGGGAAGGGCGGGTTCATGCCGCCCGCCTGCCCTGCATCCGTCCCGATGCACTGGCTGCCCCAGCCGACGACGCCCTTGGACAGCAGGTATTCGATCACCTCGGCGGTCGGGCCGGGTGTATGCGGGCCGGTGGCATCGGCGTTCAGGAACAGCGCCTCGTCATGCGCCCGCTTGTCCCAGTCGGACCGCAGGACCACCCATTCGCCTGCGTTGATCGCGCCATGCTTGGCCTCCCAAGCCTTCACATGGTCGATGGTCAGCAGGAAATCGGGGTTCGCGGCACATTCCGCGCTGAAATCCAGCACGTTGACGGGCGCCACGCAGCGCTGCACCGACAGCGTGTCGGTATAGCCGTCCGCGTAATCCTTGCCGGTGATCCAGTGATGCGGCGCGTCGAAATGCGTGCCGGAATGTTCGCCCAGCTCCAGCCAGTTCCACGCCCAGAAGGGACCGTCCTTGTCATATTCGCTGATGCGGTGGATCTTGATCGGCGGGGTGTCCTTGGCGAAATCCGGCGGCAGTTTCAGAAGCGGCGTTTCCGGGCCCAGCACGCCCGAGCAATCCACCACCTCGATCCCGCCCGAGGCGAGCATCCCCGCCAAGGATGAAAGCACGCTTGCAGAGGTCATCGTCATCTCCCTGTTGGCCGGACCGTCCGGCTTGTTCCGCGCCGGTTGTTGTCCGGTCGTCATGGAATCATGCTAGACAGATTTAAATGCGTTTGCAAATATCCCTGCGTCAATCGCGGCGGGGAAGCATGGCCACGGAATTCGACGCAGTCCTGATCGGGGCGGGCCACAACACGCTGGCCGCCGCGCTGCACCTGTCGGCGAAGGGCTGGCGCGTCGGGGTATTCGAACAGGCTGCCGTTGCGGGCGGGGCGGTCAAGACCGGGGAATATACACTGCCCGGCTTCCGGCACGACTGGGCCGCGATGAACCTGTCCCTTTTCGCGGGAAGCCCGTTTTTCAAGGCCTACGGGGCGGAACTGTCCCGCCACGGCTGCGAATTCGTGCCGGTGTCGCGGCCTTTCTCGTCGTCCTTCCCGGATGGAAAATGGGCGGGTGTGTCCACCGACATGGCCGAAACGCTGGCTGCGATCCGGGCCCTGTCGCCGCGGGACGCCGAGACATGGTCTGGCCTCGTTTCCCGATTCGAGGAAGAGGCGCCGCACCTCTTCGGCCTGCTGGGGGCCGAGATGAAATTGCGTGCAGTTGCATCTTTTGCCTTCCGCACATGGCGGGCGAAAGGTGCGGGAAGGACGCTGGATTTCGCCCGGTTCCTGCTGTCCTCGCCCCGCGCATGGCTGGAGGAAACGTTCGAACATCCGCATGTCCGCGCCCTGCTGGCCGCATGGGGGATGCATCTGGACTTCGCCCCCGATGTCGCGGGCGGCGCGATGTTTCCCTATCTGGAAGGCATGGCAGGGCAGGCCTTCGGGATGGTCATCGGCAAGGGTGGTGCGGATACAATCGTGAAGGCGCTGGTCGCTGCCATAACCGCACGCGGCGGGGTGGTGGAAACGGGCGCATCCGTCACGCGCATCCTGCATGACGGCCGTCGCGCATCTGGCATCGAACTGGCCGACGGCCGCCGCATCACCGCCCGCCGCGCCGTCATCGCGGGCGTGGCGCCCCGTGCGCTGCACCGCCTGACGGGGGACACGACACCTGCCTTCGACCGTGCGATGGACGGCTTCCGCCACGCACCGGGCACGATGATGATCCACCTGGCGACCGATGCCCTGCCGCAATGGCGGGCGGGCGAGGCGTTGCAGCGCCACGGCTATGTCCATATCGCGCCCAGCCTTGACCAGATGGCGCGGACCTACGCACAGGCGCAGGCGGGGCTGCTGCCCGATGAGCCCATCCTTGTCGTGGGCCAGCCCACCGTGTTCGATCCCTCGCGGGCGCCGGAGGGAAAGCATGTCCTGTGGGTGCAAGTCCGCATGGCCCCCGGCACCATCACGGGCGACGCGAAGGGGCAGATCACCGCGACCGACTGGGCGCGGGCGGCGGAACCTTTTGCGGAACGGGCCCTCGACATCCTTGAAACCCATGCCCCCGGCATCCGCAGCCATATCCTTGCCCGCCGGATCGTGACGCCGCTGGAACTGGAGGCGGACAACCCCAACCTGATCGGCGGCGATCAGGTCTGCGGCAGCCACCACATCGCGCAGAATTTCGCCTTCCGCCCCGCCCGCGGCCATGCGGACGGGTCCACGCCCATCGCCAACCTCCACCTCACCGGCGCGGCCGTCTGGCCGGGGGCCGGAACCGGGGCGGGGGCGGGCTTCCTGCTTGCCCGGAAACTTGCCGGCAATTGACGACCGAAAAAAGACAACCAACAGGGAATACGACCATGAACCTCAACCGCCGGAGCCTTCTGAAGCTCTCAGCCGCGACGATGGCCGCGGGCACGATCGGCCTGCCGACCTTTGCCCAACAGATCGACGAACTGGTCATCGCCTATAACGTCAACCTGCCCTCATGGGACCCGACCGTGGGCCCCTCGGCGGTGAACCCGACGATCCAGGGCATCTACCAGTCGGTCTTCGACCAGTACATCCTGCAACAGCCCGACCTGTCCCCCGCCCCCGGCCTGCTGACCGAATGGGGCTGGAACGACGACCGCACGCAGGTGTGGATGACGGTGCGCGAAGGCGTGACATGGCATGACGGGTCGCCCTTCACCGCCGAAGACGTGGCGTGGAACCTTGCCCGCGTGGCCAAGCCCGAAACCGGCAGCCCGATCCAGTTCGTCTGGGGCACGCTGGCCAATCACCGCGTGGAAGGCAACAAGGTCATCGCCGATGTCGCCCAGTTCGACCCCACGATCTTCAAGTGGATGTATTTCCTGACCGGCTATGTCCTGCCCAAGGCCTATTACGAAAAGGTCGGCGCCGAAGGGTTCGAGGCCGCGCCCATCGGCACCGGCCCCTACATGGTCGAGAAGTTCGAGCGCAACGCCTTCGTCCGGCTGAAGGCCAATGCCAACTACTGGGGCGGCAAGCCCGATTTCGATACCGTGACGATCAAGTTCGTCCCCGATTCCGCCGCCCGCGTCGCGGAAGTGGAATCCGGCAACTCCCACGTCACGCTGGAAATGCCCTACGAGGAATATGACCGCCTGAAGGGCGGCTCGCTGGCAGGTGTCGCGGCGCCCATCTCGGATATCGGGATGATCTTCCTCAACGATATCGAGGTGATGACCGACCCGAACGTCCGCAAGGCCGCCGCCCATGCCATCGACAAGCAGGCCATCATCGACCGCCTGCTGTCGGGCTATGGCGTGAAGATCGACACGCTGCAGACCCCGGAATATGACGCCTATGACGCATCGGTCAGCGTCCCCTATGACGAGGCGAAGGCGATCGAACTTCTGGCGGCATCGGGCTATGGCCCTGACAATCCGGTAAAGTTCAAGATCCAGACGACCAAGGGCTTCAAGCCCAAGGATTACGAGATGGTGCAGGCCATCGTCGGCCTCTGGCGCAAGGTGGGGATCGAGGCCGAGATCGAGGTTTACGAGATCGCTAAGCATTACGAGCTGCGCGCCGCCGACCAGCTGGCCCCCGCGGCCTTCTACAACTGGGGCAACTCGGTCGGTGATCCCACGACCTCGACCGGTTTCGCCATGTTCGGCCCGTCGCCGCATTCGGTCTGGGATGGCGAGGACCTGATCGGCATGATCGGCCCGCTCTGGGGCGAGGCGGACGAGGCGAAGCGGATCGAAGGGTGGAAGGCGGTGGACAAGTATATCGCCGAAAACGCGCTGGTGATCCCGCTGCTACAGTACGTCCAGCCCATCCTGCACGCCCCGGGCGTGGTGGTGACGCCGCACGCATCGGGGTCGCTGCTGCCGCATCTGATGAAGCGGGCGTAAGGGCCTTCGACCGGCGGACCGGGGGGCTTTGCGCCCCCCGGACCCCCCGCAGGAATATTTACAGACGGAAAATGAGGGGGTCTCTGCCCCTTCCCCTGCGCCGCCGCGCAGGAAGGTGATAGGGCAATGGCCATTCTGCGCGTGCTTCTTCTACGGTTGCTGACCACCGCCATCACGCTGGCGGGGGTGGCGGTGATCGTGTTCTTCGTGATCCGGGTCGTGCCCGGCAACCCCATCGCCATGATGCTGCCCCCCGGCGCGACCGAAGAGGATATCGCAAGGCTTTCCGCGCTTTACGGGCTGGACCAGCCGCTTGCGACGCAGTTCGGCATCTGGGTCACAGGGGTGATCCAGGGCGATTTCGGGACGTCCATCACCACGCGGCAACCCGTGCTGGACCTCGTCCTTGGCCGGCTGCCCGCGACGCTGGAGCTGTCCATCATGGCGCTGGTCATGGCCGTGGCCCTTGGCGGCATCGCGGCCATCACCGGAACCCGTTTTCGCGGGACGCGGACCGAAGGGACGATCGACGTCGCCAACGGAATGGCGCTTTCCGTGCCGGATTTCCTGTGGGGGCTGGTGCTGATCCTGCTGTTCGGGGTGCTGCTGCCCGTCTTCCACATCTCGGGCCGGGTGACGCCGTCGCTGGACCTGCCCTTCACCACCGAATTCTACCTGTTCGAAAGCCTGTTCCGCCTGCGCTTCGACCTCTGGGCCGATATCGTGGCGCATATGTTCATGCCCGCGCTGGCGCTGGCCATCCCGCTGGCGGCAATCATCGGGCAGTTGCTGAAGCAGAGCCTGAAGGAAACCATGAACCTCGACTACGTCACACTCGCCCGCACAAAGGGCTATGGCGAGACGCGGGTGATCCTGCGCGAGGCGCTGCGGAATGCCGCCCTGCCCACGCTGACGCTGGTGGGGGTGCAGTTCACCTTCCTGATCGGCGGGACCGTCATCATCGAGCGGCTGTTTTCCTATGAAGGGCTGGGCAACATGGCCATCGATGCCGTCATCAACCGCGACCTGCCGCTGATACAGGGGATCGTGCTGCTGTTCGCGCTGATCTTCACCGTGGTGAACCTGCTGGTGGACCTGCTTTACGCCGTCCTGAACCCGAGGTTGCGCCATGCTTGACGCCAAGGGATTGGACGGGCGTTCCCTGACACGC
The DNA here is from genome assembly GCA_000500915.1 of Rhodobacter sp. CACIA14H1. Classification (GTDB taxonomy): domain Bacteria; phylum Pseudomonadota; class Alphaproteobacteria; order Rhodobacterales; family Rhodobacteraceae; genus Paragemmobacter. The sequence goes on along the minus strand of AYNO01000046.1, from coordinate 12,564 downwards.
CGCCGCGCCGGGCTGCGGCTTTGGCTGTCGGCGGGGTGGCTGACGCTGCTTTGCCTTGCCGCGCTGCTGGCGCCGTGGATCGCGCCGAAGGACCCGCTGGCGCAGGACCTGTTCCTTGGCCGGTTGCCGCCCTTCTGGATGGCGGGTCGGAGCCCGGTTACTGGCTGGGGACCGACAGCCTTGGCCGCGATGTCCTGTCGCGGATCGTCCACGGCGCAAGGGTGGCTTTGGTGGTAGCCCTGCTGGCGGGCACCATAACCTGTGTGATCGGTGCGACTTTGGGCCTTCTGGCGGGATTCCTGCGCGGCTGGGTGGACATGGTGATTTCCCGCCTGATCGACATCTGGATGGCCTTTCCGCCGGTGCTGTTTTCCATCCTGCTGATCGCCGTGCTTGGCCCCGGGCTGGTGTCCATCATCATCGCCATCGTGGTGATCGACTGGACCCGCTTTGCCCGCGTCGTCCGGGCCGAGGCCATGGCGCAGGGGGCGATGGATTACGTCGCCTCGGCCCGCGTGGCGGGGCGGGGCGGATCGGGATCATGCTGCGCGAGATATTGCCCAATGTCCTGCCGACCATCGCTGTCCTGCTGACGCTGGAGATGGGGATTGCGGTGATCGTCGAGGCGATCCTGTCCTTCGTGAACCTGTCCATTTCCACCGATGACCCGACATGGGGCGGGATGATCGCCGAGGGGCGGACATCGATCCATCAGGCGTGGTGGGTGCTGGTCTTCCCTCTGGTGACGCTGTTCCTGACCGTCCTGTCCTTTTCCCAGCTGGGCGAGGGGCTGAAGGACCGCTTCGATCCGGTGCTGAGATGAGCTTCCTGTCGATCCGCAATCTTTCGGTGCGCCTGAAGAAGGGCCCGCCCCTGCTGCGCCGTGTGTCACTGGAGGTAGCGGCGGGCGAGGTGCGGGGGCTGGTGGGGGAATCCGGTGCGGGCAAGTCCATGATCGGAAAGGCGGTTCTGGGAATCCTGCCGCCTGCGGTGGAGGTGTCGGGCGGGGAAATCCTGCTGGATGGCGTGGACCTGCTGCGCCTTCCCTTGGCCGAACGGCGGCGGCGGGTGGGGGCGTCTTGTGCACTGATCCCGCAGGACCCGCTGACTGCGCTGAACCCGTCGCACCGGATCGGGCCGCAGATCACGGACCGGCTGGTGGACATCCTTGGCTGGACCCGTGCGGATGCCGAAGCCCGGGCAAGAGCGCTGTTGGCCGAGGTGCAGATCCCCGACCCCGAAAGGGTGATGCGGTCCTACCCGCATGAATTGTCGGGCGGGATGCGGCAGCGCGTGCTGATCGCGTCGGCCTTTGCGGCAGAGCCGAAGCTGATCGTGGCGGATGAGCCGACGACCGCGCTGGATGTGACGGTGCAGAAGCAGATCCTGAAACTTATCAAGGGGATGCAGGAACGCCACGGCACCGCGCTGCTGTTCGTGACGCATGACCTTGGCGTGGTGTCCAAGGTCTGCCAGCGGCTTTCGGTCCTTTATGCCGGGATGGTGGCGGAGGATAGTGCGGTGGCCGATTTCTTCGCCGCGCCGCGCCATGCCTATTCGGCGGCGCTGCTGGCGGCGACGCCGAAATATACCGATCCGGCGGCGGGGCTGAACCCCGTGCCGGATGCGGTGATCGAGGCGGTGCGGGCGGAAGTCGCGGCGTTCGATGCGGGGGCTGCGCGTGGCTGACCTTTATACCATTGAAAACCTTCGGCTTTCGCTGGGCGACATGACGGCGAAGCCGCTGTTCGGGGCGGCGCCGAGGATCGAGATCCTGAAGGGGTTGAACTTCACCATCCCCAAGGGCGCGGTGGTCGGCATCGTGGGCGGGTCGGGGTCCGGCAAATCCACGCTTGGCCGTGCGCTGGTGCGGTTGCTGAAACCGTCGGGGGGCGCGATCCGGTTCGACGGGGCCGACATCACCCATCTGGACGAGGCCGCGCTGCGCCCGATGCGGCGGCGATTCCAGATGATATTTCAAGACCCTATGTCATCGCTGAACCCCCGCCACAGGGTCGGGACCATCATCGCGGAACCCCTTCGCCTGCACGGGTTCGACGGGGTGGAGGCGCGGGTGAAGCGGGCGCTGGACCATGTGGGGCTGCCGCAATCCTTTGCCACCAGATACCCGCATGAACTGTCCGGCGGGCAGCGGCAGCGGGTGGGGATCGCAAGGGCGATTGCGCTGGAGCCCGACTTCATCCTTGCGGACGAGATCGTGTCGGGGCTGGATGTGTCCAGTCAGGCGCAGGTGTTGAATCTGCTGGAAAGGCTGGTGGCGGAACTGGGGCTGACGCTGGCCTTCATCAGCCATGACCTGAGTGTGATCCGCAGGCTGTGCCAGCGGACCATCGTTCTTTATCAAGGACTTATCGTCGAGGACCGGCCCACGGCAGAGCTGTTCGCCGCGCCGCAGGCCGACTATACGCGGGAATTGCTGGAGGCGATCCCCCTGCCCGATCCCGGTCAGGCCTGGGGCTGAGGGGCGGCGACGGGGCGGCGGTCGGGTTCGGCAGGGGACATCAGGCTTTCCAGCTTGGCCTTCACATCCTCGGGCCAGGGCATGGAGGTGTGGCTGTCGAGCCAGCTTGCCGCCAGCACCTGTTCCACGGACCAGCGGTGTTCGTCGCCGCAGTGGATCGTGTGTTTCAGCCGGACCGAGGACTTGCCGACCTTCAGCACGGTCAGGCGGAAGGTCAATTTATCCCCGAAAAACGAGGGTTTGGAGAAATCGCAGGACAGGTGGACGGTGGGCGTGCCCCAGCGTTCCTTCCAGATGATTTCGTGCCATGGCCAGCCGATATGCGCCCAGAACTCTTCGACCACGCCGTTCAGGATGTTCAGATAGGCGGGGTAATAGGCGGTGCCCGAGATGTCGCAATCGCCGAAATGGAGCATCCGGTCGGTTGTGAAGCAGACGGTCATGATGCGGTCCTCCCTGTTGGCGGGAAGCGTCGCGGAATGGCGGGAAAGGTCAAGGGGGCGAAGGGGGCGGAAATTTTTTCGGGGCGGCTGGCGCGGTTGTGGCAAGTGCTTGCGGGCGCTGCGTTTATCCGGCGCTCCGGCCGTTCCGGCCGTGCCGTATCCTGTGCCGTATTCTGTGCCGCAAACTGTACATACGCACGCTGTGAAAAACGGCAGTTAACCAAACGCGGCAGGGGTGAGTCGCAGCGCGTCTTGTCCGGTGCGGCTGCAACGGCCTAGGGTCGGGCTGTGGCGGGTCTTGGCGGGGCAAGGATGGCGGACAGGGGTTTCAGCGGTCTGCGGCGGGCGGTTCTGGGCGCGGCGGGTCTGACCGTGCTGGGTGGCGGCGGCTATCTGGGCTGGCGCTGGCTGACGACACGGCAGCCGGATTTTGCCGATCTGGCCTATGGCACCGGCGGGCGGCAGGTGCTGGATATCTATCTGCCGGACGGGGACGGTCCCTTTCCCTTCGTCGTGGAAATCCATGGCGGGGCGTTCCTGATGGGGTCCAAGACGATGGGCACCCCGTCCGAGGTGCTGCTTGGCGCCGGGATCGCCATCGTCCGGCCGAATTACCGCCTGTCAGGCACCGACCTTTGGCCCGCGCAGGGCGAGGATTGTCTGGCCGCCACGCAGTTCGTGCTGGATCACGCGGCGGACTACCGGCTGGACGCTGGACGCTTTGCCGTCTGGGGGCAGTCGGCGGGGGGGTTCCTTGCCGTATCGACGGGGCTGTCGCTGGTGGAACTGGGGCGTCCGCCCAAGGCGGTGGTGGATTTCTACGGCCCGATGGATTTTTCCACGATGGATGCCGACATGGCGGCACTCGGGCGCAGTGCCCAGATGGGGGCGACGGATGCGGCGGAAAGTGCGGAGTCGCAACTGCTGGGCTTTGCCGTGGGGGACGATCCGGCGCGGGCGCGGGCCGTCGGTCCCGTGGCGCGGCTGGAGGCGATGGGCAGCCGCCCCCTGCCCGCGTTGTTCGTGCGGCATGGCGATGCCGACCCGATGATCGCGCATCTGCAATCGGAACGGCTGGTGGCGGCATGGGCCAAGGTTGACCCCGCCGCGCCGGTGGATTTCGCGCTGGTGGCGGGGGCGGGCCATGGCGGGGGCGATTTCGATACGGATGTCGTCATGGCCCCGCTGCGGGATTTCCTGACGGCTGTCCTGTCCTGACGGTCAGGCCGAGGCGACGAGGTGTCCACCGCCGATGTCGCGCAGGGTCAGGCGGGCGGGGGCGGTGCCTGCGGGGTGGACAGGGCTTGGCACCTCGCCCGACATGCGGGGGGCGGGGGGGCGCTGGCGGGACGGGTCGGGGACGGGGACGGCCTCGATCAGGCGTTGCGTATAGGGGTGCTGCGGGTTGCCGAAGACCTGTGCGCGGGTGCCCAGTTCGACGATCTGGCCCAGATACATGACGGCGATGCGGTCCGAGATGCTGTCCACCACCGCCATGTCATGGCTGATGAAGAGGTAGGCGACGCCCATTTCCTCCTGCAACTCCTTCAGCAGGGCGAGGACGCGGGCCTGCACCGACACATCCAGCGCCGAGACGCTTTCGTCGGCGATGATGAGGTCGGGTTTCAGGGCAAGGGCGCGGGCGATGCAGATGCGCTGGCGCTGGCCGCCGGAGAATTCATGCGGGTAGCGGTCAAGTTGCGCGTCAGACAGGCCGACGCGGCGGATCAGGTCGGCGGCGCGGTCGCGCCGGTCGCGGGCGGTGCCGATGCCGTGGATGAGCAGGGGTTCGGCGATCAGGTCGCCCACGCGCATCCGCGGGTCCAGCGCGGCCATCGGGTCCTGGAACACCATCTGCACCTTGCGGCGCAGGTCGCGCGGTTCGTTGCGGCCCGTGCCCGACAGTGTCTGTCCCGCGACGGTGATGCGGCCCTGGTGGGGGACGAGGCCGACCATGGCCTTGGCGATGGTGGATTTCCCGCAGCCGGATTCCCCGACGAGCGAGAAGGTCTCGCCCCTCCGGATGTCGAAGCTGACATGTTCGACGGCATGGACATTGGCCTGCGTGCGGCCCAGAAGCCCGCCCTTCAGCGGAAAGCGGACAGTGACATCGGACAGGGTGGCCAGCGGTCCGGCAGCCTGTGCGGGGCGGTCGGGGGCGGTGCCGATGCGCGGCACGGCGCCCAGCAGGTCGCGGGTATAGGGTTCGGCGGGGCTGTGGAACAGCGTGGCGACGGGGGCCTGTTCCACCATGCGGCCCGATTTCATCACGATCACGCGGTCGGCCATTTCGGCCACCACGCCCATGTCATGGGTGATGAGGATGATGGCGGTGCCCATCTCGCGTTGCAGGTCGCGGAGCAGGTCCAGCACCTCGCGCTGCACCGTCACGTCGAGCGCGGTGGTGGGTTCGTCGGCGATCAGCACCTCGGGGCGGAGGGCAAGGGCCATGGCGATCATCACGCGCTGGCGCATCCCGCCCGACAGTTCGTGCGGGTATTGCGCCATGCGCCGTTCGGGCTGTGACAGGCGGACGGATTTCAGCGCGGCAAGGGCGCGGCGGGCGGCTTCGGCGCGGGGGACGGGGTCGTGGGCGCGGATGGCTTCGGAAAGCTGGGTGCCGATGGTCAGGACCGGGTTCAGGCTGGTCATCGGTTCCTGGAAGATCATGGCGATGCGGTCGCCGCGGATGCCGCGCAGGCGGGATTCCGGCAGGGCGGTCAGGTCGGTATCGCCCAGCCGGATGCGGCCTGCGGTGACGCGGACGGCGGGGGGCGGCAGCAGGCCCATGATGGCCAGCGAGGTGATGGATTTCCCCGACCCGCTTTCGCCCGCGATGGCCAGCGTTTCGCCCCTTTGCAAGGTGAAGGACAGGTCCTGCACCAGCGGATGCAGCCCCGTTTCCGTGCGGACAGAGACGGTCAGCGCTTCGACCGTCAGGGCCGGGGCGGTGTCGGGGGTGGTGTCCGGGGCCTTGGCGGCCCCGGAGAAGGTCTGTGCCGTCTGCGTCATTCGAAGACGCAGCGCGGGAAGTAGAAGCTGACGACCCAGTTCGGCATGTCCACGATTTCCGAGATCCTGAGGTCGCCGCAGGTGGAGACCAGCATATAGGCATCTACCGCCGCCATGCCGCGCGTGGCGCAGAGGAAGTCGATCATGTTGGCCACCGCGTCACGGGAGGCCGTCATCAGATCGGGGCCGATGCCCGTCGTCACCTCGTACCCCTTGGCATCCAGATGGCGTGTCACGGGGCCGGGGGTGGTGAAGCGCGGGGTCTTCAGGTGCGCGCCCTTCACGAGGTCCAGCGTCAGGACCACGTCCATCGGGGACTCGATGGCCGTGCCGCAAACCTCGCCATCACCTTGCGCGGCGTGGGTGTCGCCCACGCTGAACAGGGCGCCCGCGACTTCGACCGGCAGGTAGAGCGTGGTGCCGGCGTTCAGGTCGCGGATGTCGAGGTTGCCGCCCACGCGGCGGGGCGGGACGACCGTGTGCAGGCCGGCTTCGGCCAGCGCGTTGCCGATGGTGCCCGCAAAGGGCTTCAGCGGCACGCGGGCCACATCGGACCAGAGCGCGGGGGCCATGCTGGCGGGGTCGTATTTCCATACCTTCAGCGCGGGTTCGGTGAACTGGTCGGCCAGCAGGCCGAAGCCCGGGATGTTGGCCGTCCAGCCGAAGCCCGCCCCGTCGAAGGCGCGGGGGGCGAAGCTGTCGATCGTCACCTTGACCGCGTCACCCGGTTCGGCGCCTTCGATGAAGATGGGGCCGGAGACGGGGTTGATCTTGCCGAAGTCGAGGTTGACGACATCGGCAAGGGTGGAGGACGGGCCAAGCTGGCCCGCCGAGGAATCGTTGCAGTGGAACAGGATCGTGGACCCCGGTTCGACGCGCAGCGCGGGGGGCAGGGAATTGTCCCAGCCGAAATGGTGCTGCGCGCCGTGGATCGTGTAGTTGCAGTCCTTGCACATGGTTATTTCACATAGACGTAGTCGTAGTTGACGGGGATCGACACGGGATCGACATACAGCGCGTCATCCCCGCCCATGCGTTCGGATTTCATGGTGTAGCGTTCCTCGTTGAAGACCGGCACCCACGGGGCCTTTTCCATCACGCCCATATAGACATCGGACCAGAGCTTCAGCCGTTCCTCGGCCTTGGCCGGGTCGGACAGGCTGTCGGCCTGCACGGCCATGGCATCCAGCCCTTCGTCGCAGAACTTGGACCAGTTCCAGCCGCCTTCGCCCGCGCCCGCGCAGCCGAGGATGGGGCCGTAGAAGTTGGACGGATCGGGGAAATCCGCGATCCATGCCATGCCGCCCGACCAGATCATCGGCGCGGTGCCTGCGCCGCCGGCCTCGATCACGTTGGCCTGGGCGAGGGACTGGATGTTGGCCTTGATCCCGATGGCTGCAAGGTCCTGCTGGATGGCCTGCGCGATGCGGGGGTTGGGGTCGGTGTTCATCACGTAGAGGTCCGTTTCGAACCCGTCGGCCAGACCCGCTTCGGCCAGAAGGGCCTTGGCGCCTTCGACGTCATAGGCGTAGCCCGCATAGCCTTCGGTGTAGCCCGGCATGGAGGGCGGCAGCGGTTGCGTGGCGGGGACGGCGCGGCCGTTGATGATCTGGGTGATACGCTCCTTGTTGATCGCCATGTTCACGGCCTTGCGCACCTCGACCTTGTCGAAGGGGGGCGTGGTGACGTTCAGGGTGATGTAGCCGGTGTGGAGCTGCCCGCCCACGACGACACGCGCGGCCTGTGCGGGGTCGTTCATCACCTCGACGAATTTTGCGGGGGGGATGCCGTCGCCGGGGACGTCAACCTCGCCGTTCTGCAGGCGCAGCAGGGCGACGACGGGTTCCTGCCCGACCTCGAAGACCACGCTGTCCAGATAGGGGACGCCGTCGCGCCAGTATTCGGCGTTCTTCTCGAAGACCAGCCGCTGGCCCAGCGTCCATTCCGCCAGCTTGAATGCCCCCGTGCCGACCGGCTGCTTGCCGAAGTCGCCCGCGGCGGCGTCCACCGCCTCTTTCGGGACGACGGAGGCGAAGTTCAGGGCCATGACATGCAGGAAGGTCGCGTCGGGGCGCGAGAGGGTTATCTTGACGGTCAGGGGATCGACCACCTCGACACCCGACAGCCCGCCCGGACCCGCATTTTCAAACCCGGCGATGGAGCCGAAGAAGCCCGCGCCCGGCGACTGGGTTTCGGGATTGGTGACGCGGTCGAGCGAGTATTTCACGTCATCGGCCGTCATTTCGCGGCCGTTGTGGAATTTCACGCCCGCCCGCAGCTTGAAGGTGTAGGTCAGGCCGTCTTCGGAAATCTCGTAGCTTTCGGCCAGACCGGGGCGGAGCGTGGTGGTGCCCGGCACATAGTCCATCAGCCCGTCGAAGAGGGATTTGATCATCGACCAGTTCTGCCAGTCATAGCCGATGGCGGGGTCGAGCGTGGCGACGTCGTCCTTGTAGGTGATGGTGATGGACCCGCCCGCCTTGGCGTTCGGGTCGGGGGTGTAGTCCTGCGCGACGGCAGGCAGCGCGAGGGTCAGCGCGAGGGCGGTGGTGGCGAGCCATGTCTTCATCTTCGTTCTCTCCTGTCGGGTTTGTTGGTGCCGCATCAGCGCAGGCGGATGCGGGGGTCGATGAGGGGGGCAACAAGATCGGCAAGCAGATTGCCGAGGACGATCGCAAAGGCGGATACAAGCGTGACCCCCATGATGATGGGGATGTCCACGCGCTGGATGGCCTGCCATGCCAGTTGGCCGATGCCGGGCCAGCCGAAGACGGATTCGACGACGACGATGCCGCCCATGAAGATGCCGATGTCGATGCCGATCATGGCGATGATGGGCAGGATGGCGTTGGGCAGGGCGTGGCGGAAGACGACGCGGGCGCGGCCCAGCCCCTTGGCGCGGGCGGTGCGGATGTAGTCGGCACGCAGCACCTCGACCATGGAGGAGCGCATCATGCGGGAATACCAGCCGGAGCCGAGGATGCCCAGCGTGATGGCAGGCAGGACAAGGTGGGCCAGCGTGCCGTAGCCCCCGATGGGGAACCAGCCAAGCTTGACCGCAAAGACATAGAGCAGCAGCAGCGACACCACGAATTGCGGGGCCGAGACGGTGACGAAGGAGGTCATCATCAGGAGCTGGTCCCCGATCCGCCCGCGCATCAGCGCCGCCGCGATGCCCATGGACAGGCCGAGGATCAGTTCCGCCACGATCCCCGCCGCCATCAGTTGCAGCGTGGCGGGCAGGCGGGACAGGATGAGGTCCGACACCTCGGTCTTCTGCAGGTAGCTGCGGCCAAGGTCGCCTTGCGCCAGGGCGGCAAGGTAGCGGCCGTATTGCACGAGAAAGGGTTGGTCGAGGCCGAGCTGCTGGCGGATGTTTTCCACCGTTTCCGCCGTGGCGGCACGGCCCGCGATCTGGCGCACCGGGTCGGCGGGCAGGACGTAGAGCAGGACGAAGGTGATGAAGCTGACCCCCAGCAGGATCAGGGCGGACTGGATCAGGCGGCGCAGGACATAGACCATCAGTCGCGTCCCCGCTGCGTCGGGTCCAGCACGTCGCGCAGGGCGTCGCCGACAAGGTTGAAGGCCAGCGCCAGCAGGATGATCGCCGCGCCGGGGATGAAGACCAGCCAGGGGGCGGCCTGGAAATAGGTCTGGTTTTCGAAGATGATGTTGCCCCAGCTTGGCGTGGGCGGCTGCACGCCGACGCCGAGGAAGGAAAGCGTCGCCTCCAGCAGGACGGTGGTGGAAATCCCCAGCGTTCCCCAGACGATGATGGTGGGCACCAGATGCGGCAGGATGTGGCGGAAGAGGATGCGGCCCGTGCCCGCGCCCAGCGTGCGTTCGGCGGCGATGAAGTCGCGTTCGGCAAGGGACGTGGTTTCGGTATAGATCACCCGCGCCGTCTGCACCCAGTTCACCAGCGCGATGACCAGCGCCACGATCCAGAGCGAGGGTTTGAAGATCGCGGCAAGGCAGATGGCCAGAAGCAGCGCGGGGAAGGCCATCATCAGGTCGGTGAAGCGCATGAGGACCGCACCGATCCAGCCGCGGAAGAAGCCCGCCGTGATGCCGACCAGCGTGCCGATCAGCAGCGCCAGCCCGTTCGCCACCACCCCGATCACCAGCGAGGTCTGGGCCCCATAGAGCATCCGGCTGAACAGGTCGCGGCCCAGCAGGTCGGTTCCCATGATGAAGCGGGCATCGGGCGGCAGGGGTGCGCCTTCCAGCGTCAGGCCGTCGAAGAGCTGTTCCTCGGGCGCATAGGGGGCGATCCACGGGGCCAGCAGGGCCGCCGCGACGACCAGCGCGATGAGGCCGAAGCCGAAGAGGGCGAGCTTGCGGTCCAGCAGGCGGCGGAAGGCGCCTTTCGGGGTGAGGACGGGTGCCGCGGTGGCGGGGGCGTCAGACATCCTGCGCGTCCCCTGTCCTGTCGTCGCGGCTGGCGACGATGCGGGCGGCGGCATCCTCGAAGCTGATGCGCCATGCCATGGCCATCTGGCGCAACTGGGCATAGGCCTGTTCTTCGGTCTTGCCGCGTGCGGCCAGCAGGGTGACGGCGCGGACGACGGTCTGGCGGCCGTCCAGCCGGCGCTTCAGGTCCGCGATTTCCGCCGACAGCGCCTTTTGCGCGTCGAAGGCATCGCGGGCGATCAGCAGGGCGGAATAGGCGCCGTTGTCGCCCACGGGTTTCAGGAGCTGGGCGTGCGATCCGGCACGCAGCGACCATTCCACGCGCCCCGGCGCCTCGGACCCGATGAGGGCGATCATGGGCATGGGCGGTTCGCCCGCAGGCCAGGGGAACATGCCGTCATGGCCCATGTCGGCATCGAAGAAGACGTAATCCGCGCCCAGCGCGTCGGCGGCCAGTTCGGGCCAGCTTTGCGTGACCTCCAGCCCGATGGCCGTGAGCTGGCGCAGCAGGGCCTGCACGGTGGGGTGCGGGCGGTGCAGGATGACGGCGCGGGCACCGCCGAGGGTGGGGATGCGGATCGGGCGCCTCATGACACCACCCGCAGCGTGGGGGTCGCGGGGGATTGGGAGGTGCGGGTCAGGTAGGGGTCGCCCGCCACGGCCTCGCGCCGGTGGACAAGGCGGAAGGCCCCGCCTTCGACGCGGGCGATGAGGGCGGGCAGGACGGTGTGATGCGTTTCGGGGTCCACGATGCCGCCCCCCGCTTCGGCCAGAAGCTGCGACAGGGGCAAGAGTTCCGCGCCGGGGCGGTGGGCCAGAAGGCGGGCCAGTTCATGCACGGCGACATGGGCCGCCGCCTCGTGCGAGGATCCGAAGCGGCCCTTGCCGGGCCAGCCGTCGATGCCCCGGAAATAGGGACCGGCGGCCACCAGCCCTTCGGCAGCGGTGCCCAGTGCGGGCAGTTCGCATTCGGTCATGTTGCAGGACAGGACGGGGCGGCGGGACGGGGCGAAGTCGGGGTCGGCGCGGCCGAGGTCGCGGTAAGCCGCAAGGAATTCGTAGGAGGAGGGGCCGATCAGCGAGTTCAGCACGAAATCGGGGCGCGAGGCGCGGATTTCATCCACCATCCGCCCCACGTCGCGCGACCCGATGGGAAGGTAGCGTTCGCCGAGGATTTCCCCGCCCGCCTGCGTGATGCGTTCGCGGGCGAGGCGGTTCATCTCCCACCCCCAGATGTAGTTGGACCCCGTCAGATAGGCGCGGCGGCCATGGGCGGGCATGACCCAGTCCAGCAGCGGCAGGAGGTGCTGGTTGGGGCAGGCATGGGTATAGACCACGTGGTCCGACGCCTCCCACCCTTCGTAGGGGACGGCATACCACAGCGTCGCGCCATGGCGTTCCAGCGTGGGGATGACTTCCTTCCGGCTCCATGACGTGACGCAGCCGATGACGTGGCGGGCGCCGGTCTGCGACAGGATCTCGTCGCAGAGCGTGCCGTAGGCGTCGGCATTGCCGCCGGGATCGCGTTCGACGGGGACGAAGGACAGGTCAAGGTCGGGATCGGCATTCAATTCGGCGATGGCGGCAAGGGCGCCGGACCGGCAGGCCTCGGAGATCAGGGAATAGCTGCCCGACCGCGAATAGAGGAGCCCGATTTCGATCCGCCGCTTCGTCACGCCTGCTCTCCGAATGACAAAAGGCCCCATGCAGCAGAACGGTGCTGCTGCGGGGGGCCCGATTGCCAATGCCGATGTTGAAGTGGGGTCCAGACTACCGCAGTTGCCCGTCAGCGCAACCCTTCTGTTGCCGGTCGGACGGGGGACGGGCGGCCTTGCGGCGGTGGATGCACAAATGATGGGCAGACGGGGGCGGATCAGGCGGGCGGGTCCGCCGTCACGCGCAGACCGTCGGCCATGGCGTCGCCGGGGTGCAGGATCACGCGGTCGCCCTGCGCCAGACCGTCCAGCACCTGCGCGTTCGCATCGTCGCGTTCGCCCAGCGTGATGCGGCGCAGGCGGGCGCGGCCGTCCTGCACGGCATAGACGGCCCAGTCCGACCCGTCGCGGAACAGCGCCCCAACGGGGACCGACAGCACATCCGTGCCCTGCCAGACGCGGATGCCCGCGATGACGCGGAAGCCGTGGCCCAGCCCCTGCCGGTCCTGTGCATCGCCGGTCAGGGACAGCACCACCTCGACCCGCTGTTCCTCGATGC
>AYNO01000045.1 GCA_000500915.1 Rhodobacter sp. CACIA14H1 | reverse complement strand
AACCCGGCGGTGGCGCATGGGCTGTCGGCCCATATCGGCAGCGTGGAGGAGGGGAAGCGGGCGGATCTGGTGCTGTGGTCGCCCGCCTTCTTTGGCGCGAAGCCCGAGATGGTGCTGATCGGGGGCTGCATCGTGGTGGCGCAGATGGGCGATCCGAATGCGTCGATCCCCACGCCGCAGCCGGTGCATACGCGCCCGATGTTCGGCGCCTTTGGCGGGTCGGTGGTGCGCAATGCCGTGACCTTCGTCAGCAAGGCGGGGCTGGAGGCGGATGTGCGCGGGCAATACGGGCTGGCCAAGCAGGTGGTCGCGGTGGAGGGCTGCCGGGGCATCGGCAAGCGCGACATGCGGCTGAACGATGCGACGCCGGTGATCGAGGTGCATCCCGAAACCTACGAGGTGCGGGCGGATGGCGTGCTGCTGACCTGCGAACCGGCGCGGGAGCTGCCTTTGGCGCAGCGGTATTTCCTTTACTAATGCAGCGGGTTCAGCAGGGGCAGGGTGCGGCGGATCGGCCAGCCTGGGCGCGGGGGTGCGGCCTTGGCGGGGATCGGTTCGATGTTCAGCACAAGCTCTGTCAGGTCGCGCCGATAGGCGGGGTCGTCGCGGATATGGGCGGGCAGCAGGGCGGGGTCGAAGACGGGGGTGACGACCTCCTCCACCTCCACCCGGTTCCAGCGTCCGGTGCGGGCGGAAAGCGGGGCCTGGGCGAGACGGTCCTTCAACTGCGCCTCGCGCTGTTGAAGGCGGGCGATTTCGGCGCGGATTTCGGCCAGTTCGTCGGCGGGGGTCAGACGGTGCATCGGGGGGCCCTGTGATGGTGTCGGAACGTAGTCTGGCGGGAAAAGGTTGCGGCAGGATGACCGGATGGCGGATGCCCGGCGGGCGGGACGGACCCCGCGCCCGCGTGATAGAGTGAAACGGACCGGAAACCGCCCGGTGCGAACCCTGAAGGACCAAGACCCATGCCTGACCTGCCCCCTGCCCAACGCCATGTCCCCAACGCCGCCCGCGCGGGGCGGGTTCCCTTTGACTCGGTCGTTCTGGGCTATGACGAACGCTTCCTGCGGCGGCGGCGGCTGGTGACGGCGGGCGGGAAGGGCGTGATGGTGGACCTGCCCGAGACGGTGTCGCTGGAGGCGGGGGATTGTCTGGAGCTGTTGGACGGGCGTCTGGTGGAGGTGCAGGCGGCGGCGGAGCCGGTGCTGGTGGTGACGGGCGATCTGCCGCGTCTGGCATGGCATATCGGCAACCGGCACACGCCCTGCGAGATCGGGGCGGAGCGGCTGGTGATCCGCGAGGATCATGTGCTGAAGGCGATGCTGGTGCAGTTGGGCGCACAGGTGACGCATGAGATGGCGCCGTTCCGGCCCGAGGGCGGGGCCTACGGGCATGGGCGGACGCTTGGTCATTCGCATGGGGGGCATGACCACGGGCACGGGCATGTGCCGCATGTCTTTTCGCTGGGCCACGGGGCGGGCGGGGTGCATGTGGCCACCCATGCCTTCCGCCGGACCGAGGACGAGGTGGAGGCGCCGGACGAATGACCGCCGTATCGGGCCTGATGACGCTGGTGCAATGGCTGTCGCCCGCCTTTCCGACGGGGGCTTTCGCCTATTCCCACGGGATGGAGCAGGTGATTGCCGATGGCGGCATCCGGTCGGGGGCCGATCTGGAGGCGTGGCTGGCCGATGTGCTGCGCTTTGGCGCGGGGAAGCAGGATGCGATCCTCCTGTCGGCGGCTTTGGAGCCGGGGGCGGATTTCGATGCCCTGGCAGGAATGTGCGTAGCGCTTCAGCCTTCGGCAGAGCGGTTGCGGGAAGTGGCGGAGCAGGGCGCGGCCTTCGCGCGGACGGTGTCCGCGCTGACGGGGGAGGCGGTGCCGGAGCGGCCCTTGCCGGTGGCGGTGGGGGCGGCGGCCTGCGGCTTGGGGCTGGAGAAGCGCGAGGTGGTGGCTTTGTACCTGCACGCCTTCGCGTCCAATCTGGTGTCGGTTGCCGTGCGCTTCGTGCCCCTGGGCCAGAATGACGGGCAGGCGGCGCTGGCGCGGCTGCATCCGCTGATCGGAAGGGTGGCTGCGGAGGCGGTGGCCTCTTCCGTCGGGGATATCGGAAGTGCCGCGCTGGGGGCGGATCTGGCCGCGCTGCGGCATGAGGGGATGGATGTGAGGATCTTCAAGACATGAGTGCAAACGGGCCGTTGCGGGTGGGGATCGGGGGGCCGGTGGGCGTGGGCAAGACCACGCTGACAGAGCAGTTGTGCCGTGCGCTGGCGCATCGCTGTTCAATGGCGGTGATCACCAATGACATCTACACGCGCGAGGATGCCGAATACCTGATGCGGGCGCAGGTCCTGCCGGTGGAACGCATACGGGGCGTGGAGACGGGGGGCTGTCCGCATACCGCGATCCGCGAGGATGCGTCGATCAACCTTGCGGCGGTGGCGGAGTTGCGGGGGGCGTTCCCCGACCTCGACCTGATCCTGATCGAGAGCGGGGGGGACAATCTGGCGGCGACCTACAGTCCGGAACTGGCGGACCTGACGATCTATGTGATCGACACGGCAGCGGGACAGGACATCCCGCGCAAGCGCGGACCCGGCGTGACGCGGTCGGACCTGCTGGTGGTGAACAAGACCGACCTTGCGCCCTATGTGGGCGTGGACCCTGTGCTGCTGGAAGAGGATACGAAACGGGCGCGGGGAAGCCGTCCCTATGTCATGGCGCGGCTGCGGCAGGGGGTGGGGATCGCCGAGGTGGTGGCCTTTCTGGAGCGCGAGGGGGGGCTGGCGCTGGGCTGAACCGCCGCAGGATCGCGCACCGCGCCCCCGTCGGTGCGGGCCGCGATGCAGGAACGACAGGGCCGGGCACATCGCCCGGCCCTGTCCGTTTGCGGTGGTTCATGGCGGAAATGCGACCTGAGTCGGACGCTCGCCGGATCGTTGGCGCACAATAAAGCGGCGTCATGGGTCCTGTTGCGGAAGTATTGGGCATTCGGGGCGGGTTTCGGTTTCTTCCCTGCCCATTCCCCCGGCACTGCGTTGCCGCATCGCGGGGATGACGGTCTTCTCTGACCTGCGGGGCGCAGCGTCCCGGCGAAGAACAGGAAGGATGTGCGGCAGGGGCTTCGATGTGGAAGTCCGCCCCCGCCGCACGGGGTGCAACCGAAGTTGCCACTGGAAGATAGTGACCCCGTCCCGGAAAGGGAAGGGTGCCTTCCGGTGGCCTCGAAAGAGGATTTTACATGAACGGGATCAAGGGAATGATGCTGGGCGGCGCGATGGGCATGGCCCTCGCCGGAGCCGCGCTGGCGCAGGAGGAGACGATCAAGGTCGGCGTCCTGCATTCGCTGTCGGGCACGATGGCGATTTCGGAGACGACCCTGAAGGACACGATGCTGATGCTGATCGAGGAGCAGAACGCCAAGGGCGGCCTGCTGGGCAAGAAGCTGGAAGCGGTCGTGGTGGACCCGGCGTCGGACTGGCCGCTGTTCGCCGAAAAGGCGCGCGAGCTGCTGACCGTGTCGAATGTGGACGTGATGTTCGGCTGCTGGACCTCGGTGTCGCGCAAGTCGGTACTGCCGGTGATCGAGGAGCTGAACGGGCTGCTGTTCTATCCGGTGCAGTACGAGGGTGAAGAGTCGTCGAAGAACGTCTTCTACACCGGCGCCGCGCCGAACCAGCAGGCCATTCCCGCCACGGACTATTTCCTCGAGGAGCTGGGCGTCGAGAAATTCGCGCTGCTGGGGACGGACTATGTCTATCCGCGCACGACGAACAACATCCTTGAATCCTACCTGATCTCCAAGGGCATCCCGAAGGAGGACATCTTCGTCAACTACACGCCCTTCGGCCATTCCGACTGGTCCAAGATCGTGGCCGACGTGGTGGCGCTGGGCGCGGATGGCAAGAAGGTGGGCGTGATTTCCACCATCAACGGCGACGCCAATATCGGCTTCTACAAGGAACTGGCCGCAGCCGGCGTGTCGGCGGACGAGATCCCGGTCGTGGCCTTCTCGGTGGGCGAAGAGGAACTGTCGGGTCTGGATACGTCCAACCTCGTCGGGCATCTGGCCGCGTGGAACTACTTCCAGTCGGCTGAAACGCCCGAAAACGCGGCCTTCATCGAGAAGTGGAAGGCCTTTGCCGGTGCGGACCGCGTGACCAACGACCCGATGGAGGCGCATGTCATCGGCTTCAACATGTGGGTGCAGGCGGTCGAGAAGGCCGGGACCACCGATGTGGATGCGGTGCGCGAGGCGATGTACGGGCTGGAAGTGCCGAACCTGACGGGCGGCGTGGCCAAGATGCTGCCGAACCACCACCTGACCAAGCCGGTCCTGATCGGCGAGATCCGCGCGGATGGCCAGTTCGACATCATCAGCCAGACCGAGCCGGTCGCCGGTGACGCCTGGACCGACTTCCTGCCGGAATCGGCGGTGCTGGAGGCCGACTGGCAGACGCTGGGCTGCGGCATGTACAACACCGAGACGAAGACCTGCGTGCAGATCAAGTCGAACTACTGAACCTGACCTGACCAACGGGGGGCCGGATGTCCCGGCCCCCTTTTCCATGCCGCAGGGTTCCATGCGACAGTTATTCCTCTCACTCGTCACCGCGCTTCTGGTGGCCCTGCCGGGGCTGGCCCTTGCGCAGAGCGCCGTGGACATCCTGGATGCCAACCGCGCCCTGGTCGAAAAGCCCACGCGGGCAAAGATCGCGCCGGTGATTTCGGAGCTTGCCGCGAGCGGTGATCCGGTGGCCGCGACGGTGCTTGCGGCCTGGGCCGAAAAGGGGCTGGGCCTGCGCAAGGCGGATGGCACCTTCTTCCTGATCGAAAAAACCGCCGATGGCTGGGCGCTGCGCGACCTGACCGGGGCGGAGGCGGGGGTGGCGGCATCCTCCGACATCGTGGAACTGCGCCCGAATGCGGGGGTGCGCGGGCTGATCGCGACGGCGCTGGTGCAGTTCACCCTGTCCGATCCCGATCCGGCAAAGCGGGCCGCGGCGCTGGTGTCCATCGCGCGGGACCCGGAGGCGGCGCATCTGGAACCGCTGCGTGCGTCGCTGGCCACGGAGGTGGACCCTGCCCTGAAGGCGCAGAAGGACCGGCTGGAGCGGTTGCTGACGCTGCGCTTCGATACGGACAGCGCGGCGCGGGTGGCGGCGATCGAAGGTTTCGGAAGCGACCTTGGCCTTGACCTGCGGGCAGCGCTGAACCCGCTTCTGGCGACGTCGCGGGTGGCCTATGCGGGCGACTTGCCCGGGGGCGCGAATGTGGCGCGGGTGCTGGTGCCCGGCGCGGATCTGTCCGAGGCCGAGGCCTATGACCTGCTGGTGGCGGCGGGCATGGCGCCTGCGCGGCTGACGGTGGAAGAGGCGCGGGCGGCGCTTCTGGCGAATGTGGTGGACGGTGCGGTGGGCGGCGTGCCGGTGGCCGAGCTGGGTACGCAGGCGGCACGGGACCGCGCCTATACGGCGCTGGAGGCGGCGGGGGCGGTGCCCGCGGCGGCGACGGATGCCGAGGTGGCGGCGGCCGTGGCCGCGCATGGCTTTGCCGAGGTCTATGCCGAGCCGGACGCGCAGGTGACGGCGGCGGCGAAGGCCGCGCTGGACGGGATCGCGCTGAAGGTGGGGGCGATGCAGACGGCGGACCTTGCGCTGGATGCGGTGTCGCTGGCCTCGATCTATTTCCTTGCGGCCATCGGGCTGGCCATAACCTTCGGCGTGATGCGCGTGATCAACATGGCGCATGGCGAGTTCATCATGATGGGCGCCTATACGGGCTATGTGGTGCAGCTTTTCATCACCAATTACACGCTGTCGATCCTCGTGGCGCTGCCGCTGGCCTTTGCCGTGACCTTCGCGGCGGGCGTGGCGATGGAGCGGCTGGTGATCCGCCACCTCTACAAGCGCCCGCTGGAGACGCTGCTGGCGACCTTCGGCATATCGATCGCGCTGCAGCAGATCGCCAAGAACATCTTCGGCACGCAGGCCCGGCCCCTGACGGCGCCGGCCTGGCTGGACGGGGCGCTGACCTTCAACGACGTGGTGTCGATCAGCTACATCCGCATCGCCATCTTCGTGCTGGCCATGCTGTTCCTGCTGTTCTTCCTGTGGCTGATGAAGCGCACGCGGCTGGGGCTGGAGGTGCGGGCGGTGACGCAGAACCCGACCATGGCCGCATCGATGGGCATCAACCCGGACCGGATCAACATGCTGACCTTCGGGCTGGGATCGGGCATCGCGGGGATCGCGGGGGTGGCCATCGGGCTGTTCGCCAAGGTCACGTCGGAGCTGGGGTCCGACTATATCGTGCAAAGCTTCATGACGGTCGTGGTCGGCGGCGTGGGCAATATCTGGGGCACGCTGGCGGGGGCTTTCCTGATCGGCACGCTGCAGAAGGGGATCGAATGGCTGAACCCGTCCAACACGCTGGCGGCGCAGACCTACATGATCCTGTTCATCATCCTGTTCATCCAGTTCCGGCCAAGGGGCATCATCGCCCTGAAGGGCCGCGCGGCGGGGGATTGAGCATG
Organism: Rhodobacter sp. CACIA14H1; assembly: GCA_000500915.1. GTDB lineage: Bacteria > Pseudomonadota > Alphaproteobacteria > Rhodobacterales > Rhodobacteraceae > Paragemmobacter. Next base: position 17,337 of record AYNO01000045.1, on the reverse strand, counting down.
AGCCATGCCCCTTCATCCGTTCTCAAGTAGTCCCGGGACGTCCGGGGCTGCCCCGGTCCGACCGTGCAACCCGCGCGAGGCTGACATGACGCGGCAATCCTTTACCGAACGGTCCTTCCTTGCGAAGAACCCGTCCGTCCTGTGGTTCATCCTGATATTGGCCGTCTTCACGCTGGGCGTGACGGTCCTGTCCGAGGCCTATGGGGTGGCGTTCCTGTCCACCTCCTTCGTCAAGACGCTGGGCAAGACGCTGTGCCTCTGCCTTGTCGCTTTGGCGATGGACCTGATCTGGGGCTATGCGGGGATCCTTTCCCTTGGGCACATGGCGTTCTTCGCGCTGGGCGGCTACATGCTGGGCATGTGGCTGATGTATGCGCGGACCGAAGAGATCGTGGTCGCGGCGCTGGCGCAGGGGGGGCTGCCCGCCACGCCGGAAGAGGTGCGGCAGGGGATCGCAGTGCAGATCTTCGGCGTGGTCGGCGCGTCGGAACTTCCGGCCATATGGGCCTTTGCGCATAGCTTCTGGGCGCAAATGGCGCTGGTGGTGCTGGTGCCGGGGGGGCTGGCGCTGGTCTTCGGGTGGCTGGCCTTCCGGTCGCGGGTGACGGGGGTTTACCTGTCCATCCTGACGCAGGCGATGACGCTGGCGCTGGCGCTGTATCTTTTCCAGAACGATTCCGGCCTGCGCGGGAATAACGGCCTGTCGGGGCTGCAGAACCTGCCGGGATTGTCCGACGCGTCGCAGGATGCGGTGTCGATGTGGTTCTTCTGGGGGTCCGCGCTGGCGCTGGGGCTGGGCTATGTGCTGCTGTCCTGGGTCGTGTCGGGGAAGTTCGGGTCGGTGATCCGCGCGATCCGCGATGACGAGCAGCGGGTGCGGTTCCTGGGCTATTCGGTGGAAGGCTACAAGCTGTTCGTCTTCACCCTGACGGCGGTGATCGCGGCGATTGCGGGGGCGCTGTATTATCCGCAGGCGGGGATCATCAATCCGGCGGAACTGGCGCCCATCGCGTCGATCTATCTGGCGGTCTGGGTGGCCATCGGCGGGCGCGGGCGGCTGTATGGCGCGGTGATCGGGGCGGCCTTCGTGTCGCTGCTGTCGTCCTGGTTCACGGGGGGGCGGGCGCCTTCGGTGCCCTTGGGGTTCTATACGGTCAACTGGGTGGACTGGTGGCTGGTGCTGCTGGGGCTGTCCTTTGTTCTGGTCACGCTTTTCGCGCCCAAGGGGATCGGCGGGCTGTTCGATCTGTGGCAGGGGCTGCGCGGGCCGGACCGGAAGGGGGCGCCGCTGGGCCCGGATGACGGGGCCCTGATGGAGAAGGAGGCGCGGGAATGAGCGCGCTGCTGGAAGTGTCGGGCGTGTCGGTCAGTTTCGACGGGTTCCGCGCCATCAACAACCTGTCCTTTTCCATCGGACCGGCGGAATTGCGGGCGATCATCGGGCCGAACGGGGCAGGCAAGACCACGTTCATGGACATCGTGACCGGCAAGACGCGGCCCGATAGCGGTGCCGTGACCTTCGGCGAAAGGTCGGTGTCGCTGTTGTCCATGTCCGAGGCGCAGATTGCGCGGGCCGGAATTGGCCGCAAATTTCAAAGGCCTACGGTTTTCGAGGACCAGACGGTTGCGGAAAACCTGACCATGGCGCTGAAGGCGCATCGGGCGCCGTGGCGCGTGCTGTTCTGGCGCGAGGGGGCGGTGGACCGCGCCCGGGTGGAGGCATTGGCCGCGGAGGTGGGGCTGGCCGATGCCCTGCCGCGCAAGTCGGGGGAGTTGTCCCACGGCCAGAAGCAGTGGCTGGAGATCGGGATGCTGCTGGCGCAGGAGCCGCGGCTGCTGCTGGTCGATGAACCGGCGGCGGGCATGACGCTGGCGGAACGGGAGCATACGACGCAGCTTCTGGTGGAGATGGCGAAGACCCGCGCGGTGGTGGTGGTGGAGCATGACATGGATTTCGTGCGGCGGCTGGATTGCAAGGTGACGGTGCTGCACGAAGGCGCGGTCCTGGCCGAGGGGTCGCTGGATCATGTCACGAAGAATCAACAGGTTATCGAAGTCTATCTGGGGCGCGGGTGATGATCAGGACCGAAGGGCTGACGCTGCATTACGGCGGGTCGCAGATCCTTTACGGCATCGACATGGAGGCGAAGGCCGGTGAGGTCACCTGTGTCATGGGGACGAACGGGGTGGGCAAGACCAGCCTGCTGAAAGCCCTGGCGGGGGTGCATCCTCGGTCGGGGGGCAAGGTCTTCCTTGGCGGGGAAGAGGTGCCGAAGGTCCCGCCGCAGGGCATGGCGCAGCGCGGGCTGGCGGTGGTGCCGCAGGGGCGGATGATCTTTCCGCTGCTGACGGTGAAGGAGAACATGGAGACGGCATTCGCCCTGCTGCCGAAGGCCGAGCACCGGATACCGGACGAGATTTACGAGCTTTTTCCTGTGCTTAGGGATATGGGCCACCGGCGCGGGGGCGACCTGTCGGGCGGGCAGCAGCAGCAACTGGCGATTGCGCGGGCGATGATCATGCGCCCCCGCGTCCTGCTCTTGGACGAGCCGACGGAGGGCATCCAGCCCAACATCATCCAGCAGATCGGGCGGGTGATTTCCTATCTGCGGGGGAAGGGGGATATGGCCATCGTGCTGGTGGAGCAGTATTTCGACTTCGCCTATGGGCTGGCGGACCGGTTCTATGTGCTGAAGCGGGGGGCGGTGGCCTTGCAGGGGACGAAGGCGGAGCTGTCGCAGGAGGAGTTGCGGGCGACGGTTTCGGTGTGATCCCGGCCGTGCCGCAACCTGTGCCGCATTCTGTGCCGCAAACTGTACATACGCAGCGGGCGGTGCGTGGGGATTCCGGAAAGGAATTCGGGCGGGGTTAGAGCCAGCCTCCGGCGCCGGTAAGTCCAGACGGGCGTGGCGCGGGCGGGTGGCGGAAGCTGTGGCGGGCGTGCCCCGGGACCGCCCGGAAGTCTGAGGCCGCCCCGGCGCAGGGCCGGGGCGGGGTGTCCCGGGTCAGTTGTTGGCGGTCAGCGGGTCGATCACCTGCGGGATTTCCGTGATCGAGGTCACGGGGATGCCGCTGAGTTCGCTGTGGCGGCGGATGTCGGCCTCGCTTTCGGCGAGGTAGATGCAGAAGGTCTTGTCGCCCGCGACATAGGAATGCTGCCACTGGATCCTTGGCCCGATGGTGGCCAGCGCCTGATTGGAGGCGCGGGCAGCGCCGCAGAGTTCGGTGGTGGAGAACTGGCCGACACCGGGAATGGCACGTTCGATCATGTAGCGCTTCATCTTGTTCCCCTTTGGCTGGACTGTCCGTGAGGGAAACATTCGCGCCCTTCCTGCAAAAGACGAAGTTCATTTTTGTTGAGATTGATAAAGGCAGGCTTTAGCTTCTTTCCGCTAGGACAGGCGGAGCCGTGCCATGGCGGGTGTAGCGCATCTGAAATCCCTGCAGGCGCTGGAGATGGCGGTGCGGGAGGGGTCGCTGAAGGCGGCGGCAGCGCGTCTGGGGATCACCCCCGCCGCGATCGGCCAGAGGATCAGGGCGCTGGAGGACCATCTGGGCACGGTCCTTTTGAAGCGTGGGCCTTCGGGGCTGGAGCCGGGGCCGGCGCTGGAGGCGGCATTGCCCGACCTGCGGGCGGCCTTTGCCGCGCTGGAGCGGGCAAGCGATGCGCTGGACCTGCGGCGGACCAGCGAAATCCACATCGTCGCGGATACCGACTGGGCCGAGCTGTGGCTTCTGCCGCGCCTGCCCGCCTTCAGGGCCGAGCATCCCAACGTGCTGTTCAACATCAACGGACTGGGCGACGTGCCGATGCGCCTTGGCGCACCGGACATGCGGGTGGTCTGCGGCGAGGGGGCGGGGGAAGTGCTGTTCCGCGATGTCTTTGTCGCCGTGACGGGGCCGGACAATACGCGCCGGATGGCGGACCTGCCCGAGGGGCGGCGGCTGGAGGGGATGCCGCTGCTGCACATGCGGGCGCAGCGCGAGGGCGAAATGCCGGGCTGGGTGGAGTGGTGCCGGAGATGGGGGCAGCGGGATCAGGGGGTGGAGCGCGGGGTGGTCTATCTCAATCCGCGGCTGGCCATTCCGGCGGTGCGGGAGAATATCGGGTTTCTGGTCTGCGGGCTGTCGCTCTGTCTGGATGACATCGGGGCGGGGTCGGTGGTGTGTGCCTTTCCGCCCGCCCTGCATGTGCCCGCCCCGCATCCCTACCGGATGACCCTGCGGGGCACGCATCGGGACCGGCGCCCGCAGACGGAGCGGTTCCTTGCGTGGTTGCGCGGACAGGCGGCGGATACGGCGGCGCGGATCGATGGCCTGACCGCGGCATGAAAAGGGCCCGCCTGCCGGTGGCAGACGGGCCCGTTCCGGTCCGTGGCCGGATCAGTTGGTCGCTTCGCCTTCGGCCGGAGCGGCCGAGAAGGTGGCGAGGAAGGCGGCCACGTCGGCGGCTTCGGTTTCGTTCTTCAGCTTGAAGGACATCTTGGACTTCGCCTTTTCGCCCAGCTTTTCTTCAAGGAACTTCGCCGGGTCCGCGACATAGGTCACGATGTCGGCTTCCGTCCAAGTGTAGCCGGTCGCGCCGAGGGCGACGATCGAGTCGCCATACTTGAATTCCGGATAGGTGCCGGCGGCACGGCCCACGACGCCGTAGAGGTTCGGCCCGGTCTTGGCATTCTTGCCCGCCAGCACTTCGCCCGCCTCGTTGGCGACGACGTGGCAGGTCTGGCACTTGTTGAACACCTTGGCGCCGGCTTCCGCATCGCCGGCCGCGAAGGCGGGGGCGGCGAGGAGGGCGGAGAAGGCAACAAGGGCAGTCAGTCTGGTCTTCATGGGATCCTCCCGGTTTCTTGGGCGATACTAAACTGGATTGCTGTTTCGGTGTGGCAAGACTTCGTGAACAGGTGGTGAAGAATATTTTTCAGGCCACCGCATGGGCCACGGCGCAGCGCTGCCAGAGCGAGGCGAGGGCGGTCACGAGGTGGTCGATGTCGGCGTCGGAATGGAGCGGGCCGGGGGTGATGCGGAGCCGTTCGGTCCCTTTCGGCACGGTGGGGTAGTTGATGGGTTGGACATAGATCGCCCAGTCATCCATCAGGATGTTGGAGATCATGCGGCATTTGACCGGATCGCCGATCATCACGGGGATGATGTGGCTGTCATTGGCCATGTGCGGGATGCCCGCGCGGTCGAGTTTCGCGCGGAGCTTGGCGACATTGGCCTTCTGCAGGCGGCGTTCCTCGTCCGACTGTTTGAGGTGGCGGATGGAGGCGGCGGCGGCGGCGGCGACGGCCGGGGGCAGGGCCGTGGTGAAGATGAAGCCCGAGGCGAAGCTGCGGACGAAGTCGCAGAGCGCGGCGGAGCCGGTGATGTAGCCGCCGACGCAGCCGAAGGCCTTGCCCAGCGTGCCTTCGATCAGGTCGATGCGGTGGGCGAGGCCGAGTTCTTCGGTCACGCCGCCGCCATGGGGGCCGTACATGCCGACGGCGTGGACCTCGTCGATATAGGACAGTGCGCCGTGGGCTTCGCAGACTTCGACGATTTCACGGATGGGGGCGATGTCGCCATCCATCGAATAGACGGATTCGAAGGCCACGATCTTTGGCCGGTCGCCGACGGCGTGCAGCTTGCGGTCGAGGTCGCGCCAGTCGTTGTGTTTCCACAGCACCTTGTCGGCGCGGGAATGGCGGATGCCTTCGATCATCGAGGCGTGGTTCTTTTCGTCCGACAGGATCACCGCGTTCGGGATGCGGGCGCCGAGGGTGGAGAGGGCGGCCCAGTTCGACACGTAGCCGGAGGTGAAGAGGAGGGCGGCTTCCTTGCCGTGCAGGTCGGCGAGTTCGCGTTCCAGCAGCAGGTGGTGGTGGTTGGTGCCCGAGATGTTGCGCGTGCCGCCCGCGCCGGTGCCGCAGGTCTGCACGGCATCGACCATGGCTTTCACCACCGTCTCGTTCTGGCCCATGCCGAGGTAGTCGTTGCTGCACCAGACGGTGACGTCACGGACCTGTCCGTCCTTGTGGTTCGCGGCCTTGGGGAAAGAGCCGCAGCGGCGTTCCAGATCGGCGAAGACGCGGTAGTTGCCTTCGGCCTTGAGCGCGTCGAGCTGGTCCTGGAAGAGGGCGTCGAAGTCCATAGGTCAAGTCCTCACTGTCGGTGTCTGGTCGGGTCTTGCGATGCCCGGTTGTCTGGATTGTGCGGGTTCGGGTCGGGGCGCGGGAAGCATCCAGCGCCAGAGTTTCTGGTCGGGGAGCGGGATCACCATGAACCAGTGTTCCAGCAGGGCGAGCGCGGTGAGCGCGGTGAGAAGGGTGAAGCCGATGGTCTGGCCTTCGGTCGTGGCGGTGGCGAGGCGTTCCAGCCAGCAGGCGACGGCGAAGGAGAGGGCGGTCACGGAGGCGGGGAAGAAGGCGTTCATCGGGGCGCGGCGGAAGTGGCTGGGCAGATGCGCCAGCGGGCCGGGCAGGAATTCGGTATGGATGCGGGGGACGCCGAAGAAGAGGTTCAGCTTGGCCGTGATGCGGGCGAAGAACAGCACCGCGAAGGTCCAGAGCGTGAAGCGGTTGGCGGCGCCTTCCGATATGACGGCAAGGATGCCCAGCGTGCCCATCAGCGCCAGTTCGTGCCACAGGATCGTGCCGCAGGCGCGGAAGAAGCGTTCCCAGAGCGGCGCGTGGGGCGGGCAGGGGCGGGTGTTGGGGCCCGCGATGATGCCGGACAGGAAGGCCAGTTCCAGCCAGCCCCAGATGGCCAGCGCCGCGACGAAGCCGATGAAGGCGCCGGCGCCGGTCGTGTCGTCCAGCGTGTGGCGCATGGCGACGAAGCCGCCGAGAAGCAACGGCAGGCCGAGGATCACGGACCACAGATGCGCGTCGCGGCCTTCGTGATCGGCCCGTTTCACGCGCCACAGGATGATGCCGGTGGAGAACCACCAGAGGAACAGGGCCGAGACGGCGGCGATCCATGGGTTTGTCATGCGCGGCCCCCCCCTTCTGAGGGGGACCGCGCCGGGCGGTGGGACGCGCCCATCCCGCCGCCGCAACCACCGCTTGCGCGGCGATATGCGTGTTCAGGGGTCAATAGGACGGCTCCAGCCGGACGTTGGCCGGGGGTGTCATGTGCTTGACCGGGATCAGGTAGAGGCCCGCGAAGGCAAGGGCGGCGCGGGCCGAGGCGGTCTTGTGGTTGATCCAGCCTGCGATGCCGCCCTGACGTTTCGCCTTGTCCATGTCGCGCATGGCGGCATCCATCCGGCGCAGGCCGGGGATCCAGCGGGGGTGGTCGATGTCCAGTTCCACCGGGAAGACCTGACGGGCGATGGTGGAGGTCTTGCGATAGACCTCCTGGTCATACCAGTCGATGTCCACGCCGAGGGCGTTGTGGAAATCCACCCGCGCATGGTCGCGCACCCACATGGTGGAATAGACGGCCGTCAGGAAGAAGCGGATCCACAGCTTGTTGGCGAAGCTTTGGGTCAGTTTCGGGTCGGTGCGCATCAGGAGCGCGAAGGCTTCGCCATGGCTGAACTCGTCGTTGCACCATTCGCGGAACCATTTGAAGATCGGGTGGAAGCGGTGTTCGGGATGCGCTTCCAGATGCCGGTAGATGGTGATGTAGCGGGCGTAGCCGATCTTTTCCGACAGGTAGGTGGCGTAGTAGATGAACTTGGGCCGGAAGTAGGTGTACTTCTTGGCCTTGGTCAGGAAGCCGAGGTTCACGGCAACCCCCGCCTCGCGCAGGGCGTCGTTGATGAAGCCGGCGTGGCGGGCCTCGTCGCGGGACATGTAGGAGAACAGTTCGCAGATGTCGGCATTGGTGCCGCGACGCTTCATTTCCTTATACAGCACGCAGCCGGAGAATTCGGCGGTGCAGGACGACACGAGGAAGTCGATGAATTCGGCACGGAGGGCGGGGTCCATGCCCTGCCAGTCCACGTCGTCCCAATCGGCGTTCTTCTTGAAGTGGCCCTTGTTCGGGTCGGACTTCATCTGCTGCAAGAGCTTGTCCCATTCCGCGCGGACCGGGGTGACGTCGATGCGGTCCATCTCGTCGAAGTCGGTGGTGTAGAAGCGCGGGTTGAGCAGCGTGGTTTCGGTGGCCATCGCCGTTGTGTCGAAGGCTTCGGCCATTTCGGCGTGAAGCTCGCCGTGGGTGGTGTCGTGCTTCGGTTGGTTATGCGCGTTCACAGCGTCACCTCTTCCGAGAAGGAGAATTCGCAAAGCTCCATGAATTCCAGATCGCCGGTCAGGCGGGTCCATTGGCGTTCGAGCCAGCTTGCGCGGGTGATGGTGGCGGTGCGGTCTTCGACGATGACCTCGCCATAGGCGGCCATGACGGGCGCGCCGTGGACGAGCACTTCGTCGCCGGGATGCACGACCGCGCCGTTGTTGAAGCGGACATGGGCGTGCAGGCTTTCGAAACGGTGGCTGACCTCGACGGTACAGGGCACCTGTTCCTTCACTTTGGTGATGAGTCCCATCTTTCTGTTCCCTTTTATTGGTCGAGCAGCCGTTCAAACGCGGCTTTGTTGTCGGATCCGAAGGCGTAGAGTTCGGCGCTCCACCCGGTTGCCGGGTCTTCGGCGACGAGGCGGCCATTGGCATAGCGGACGATGTTCACCGGCGGGTTGCCCTCGATCCGGTGGGTCAGGCGTTCGCGGGCCATGGCGTTCTGGATGACCGTGATGAAGCCGCCATGGGGCAGGTCGGCGAGCAGGGTTCCGTCCGGGTTGCGGACGGTGACGGCCTGCGCGTCGTTGCCTTCGAGGATGATCGCGCGGGAGGCGACCACTTCGGAGGCCTTGGGCTGCCCCACGGTGGGGCGGCCCGTGACCACGGCCGCCGTGGTGATCGCAAGGCTGACCGCCGCCAGCGCGAACATGGCGCGGACGAGGGCTACGGGGATCATCTCCGACTTGGTGTTGCGGAGGGCGGGTTGGCGGGTTTGCATGATGCGCTCCGTCATTCGGCGGCGACTGCGTCCGCCACCGCCGGTTCGGCGCGGGTGACGACGGGCATCGCAAGGCGGGTTTCGGCGGCTTCGGCCAGAAGGCGTGCCACGCGTTCGGCATCCGGGATGCAGCGCAGGGCCGGTTCGGTCTTCTTCATCCGGCCGGGGCGCAGATGCGGCCAGAGCGCGAGGAAGGCAAGGCGCGTGTCGCCCATGGTTTCCAGCGCGATGGTGCCGGTGCCTGCGGGTTTCAGGTCCAGCCGCGCGGTGGCGACCTGCGCGAAGGGGATGTTGTAGGTGACGGACAGGGCCGCGCCGATCTTCATCAGGACACGGGCGGTGGTGACGGTATAGACGGTGGCGCGGGCCTGTGCCCATGCCAGCAGCCACACCACGCCGACAGCGGCCAGCGCAAGGACGAGGTAGGGCAGGCCGCGCAGGACGGCCAGCGCCGCGCCGCCATCGGCGAAGCCCGCACCGGCCTTCCACAGGACGAGGAGCGCCATGTAACCGGCGATCCAGCGGATCTTGAACGCCTCGCGGGCGAGGGCGGAGGTCGCGGGGCGGCCCTGCCAGAGGACCTCTTCCCCTTTGGGGAGTGGCGCGGGAATGCCCGGGGCCACGTCGAAGGCGAAATCGTCATGGTCTGACATGGTGCAGACCCTTTCCGTGCTTGGGGTAAGACGGGGCGGCCCGGGCGCAGGCCGCCCCCCTTTGCATCAGAAGCCGTGCTTGCGCTTGTCGGCGTCGTACATCCAGCCACCGGCGACGTAGCCCGAGATCTTGTCTTCCTCGAGTTTGGTGACGGTGGTCAGGGACTTGGTCTGCGGGATGCCCGCGAAGCTGTCCGAGGCGATGGCGCGGACGCGCACGCGGTCCGGCCAGATGCGGGCCAGCGTCATCGGGACAAGGCGCTTGCCGCCGGAGTTCAGTTCGATCTCCAGATAGCGGACGAGCTGTTCGGGGGCGTCCACCCACATGTCGGTGACGCGGCCCACGACTTCCAGATCGGCGGCCTGCACCGGCAGCCCGCGCGGGTCGCGGCCCGCGCTGACGACGAAGCCCTTGGCCTGACCCATCGGGACGATCTTGGCATGGCCGTGACCGTCCAGTTCCGGTTCATCCCGGCGCGGCACCCAGGAGGCGGGGCCGACGCCATCGGCCAGCGGGTTGCCGGTCGGGGCATGGGGGAAGCCTTCGGAGACGGCGGTTCGGGCCAGCGCCAGATCGCTGCGGCGGTGGGCCGCTTCGTTGGCCGCCGAGGGGACCGTCACCTCGCCCTTGCCGTGGGGCAGCTTGAAGGTCTTGGGCTTCGGCACCGGGAAGGGACCCTGGTTCGGGGCGGGCGAGCCGTCCTCGAGTTCCAGCGGATAGCCTTCGCGCATGTTCTCGGTCTGCAGGTAGTAGATCAGCAGGGCGAAGAAGGCCCAGAAGAGCCAGATGGAAAGGCTGGCGAGATCGAAGTTTCCAAAGAAGTTGACACCTACCATGTGATGGTCCTCCGGGGTCAGGTGGGGAATTCGGCGAGACGCAGGCGCGCATCGCCGGAGGTCTGGTCGTTCTGGTCGGGAAGGGGCCGCAGCCGGACCAGCGGCCCGAGTGCGGCGAGGGTTGCGAAGAGCAGCCCGATTTCGAGGTGGTACACGAAGGAATAGCCGAGCGAGGGGTCCACAAGCCCCGCGCCCAGTTTGCCGGATGTCGCCAGATGGCCCACCACGTCGCGCAGCGTGCCGCCCATGAAGATGGACAGCCCCTGCGCCGTGGCCTGTGCCGCGCCCCATGCGCCAAGGGCGATGCCCGCGCCGGCAAGGGTGCCGACGGGCATCGTCATGGCGACGGTCAGGGTGGCGATGGCGAAGAGCCCGCCGCCGAAGCCGATGAGCCCCGCGCCCGCGAAGAAGAGCGCGGTGGAGTGCAGGGGGGCCGCGAAGATGACGGCCGAGAAGGCCGCGATGCCCGCAAGGATGCCGCGTGCGGCAAGGCGGTAGGGATCGGTCCCCTGCGCCAGCCAGCGGGCGGCCAGGATGAAGCCCGTCAGTGCCCCGAGGGCCGAGAAGGCCGTCAGGAAGGTCGTCTGCGACACGGTGAGGCCGAGGATTTCACCGCCATAGGGTTCCAGCAGCACGTCCTGCATGGTGAAGCCCATGGTGCCGAGGACGACCACCACCAAGAGCCGCCCTGCGGTGCCGCCGGCCATCAGGTCGGCCCAGGCGTCCGAGAAGCGGGGGCGGGGTTCTTCGCGTTCCGCCTTCGACATCGGGCGGAAGCGTTCCTGTTTCCACAGCGCGATCAGGTTCAGGACCAGCGTGGCAAGGCCGCAGCCCTGCACCACCTTGACCAGCGTCAGCGGGTCGAAGTTCTGCAGCAGCCAGCCGATGGTGAGGGCGGATATGCCCATGCCCAGCAGGTTCGCGACGTAAAGCAGCGCCACGACGCGGGGGCGTGTCTCGTCCGTCGCCCGGTCCGAGGCGAGGGCGAGGCCCGCCGTCTGGGTCATGTGCATCCCCAGCCCCGTCATCAGGAAGGCCAGCGCGGCGAGGATCTCGCCTGCGTAGGGCACGTCGAAGGTGCGGTCGCCGGAGAGGACGAGCAGGGCGAAGGGCATGACGGCCAGCCCGCCCATCTGCCAGAGCGAGCCGAACCACAGGTAGGGCACGCGCTTCCACCCCAGCGCCGAGCGGTGGGTGTCGGAGCGGTGGCCCAGCAGGGCGCGGAAGGGGGCAACCAGCACCGGGATGGCGATCATGGCCGCGACGATCATCGCGGGGACCGACAGTTCCACGATCATTACGCGGTTCAGCGTGCCCAGAAGCAGCACCTGCGCCATGCCGACCGACACCTGGAACAGCGACAGCCGCAGGAGTTGCGCCAGCGGCAGGCTTTCCGAGGCCACATCCGCGAAGGGCAGCCATGCGGAGGTGAATTTCTGCAGGTCCTTCTTCCGGATGATCATGGCCGGAACTCCAGACATTCGGAGATGTAGAAGCCGCGGCTGACCCGTTCGACGCGGGAGACGCCGCCGCCCGTGTGCCGGGCGATGCTGCGCCAGTCCTGCGGGATCATGGTGGGTGAGCGGTCGGCGCGGGGGAAGGCCTTGCCGATGGTGAAGAAGGTCATCAGGAAGGGCGTCCGGGGGGCCACGGTGAAGGTGATGTGGCCCGAGGTGCGCTGCGCCAGTTTTGCCAGCGCGGCGGCGATGTCGGGGGTGCGGTAGTAGATCAGGCTGTCCATCGCCATGACGAAGTCGAAGCGGCCATGGGTGGCGCAGGTCATGTCGCCGCTGGCGAAGGTGACGCGGGGGCGCAGGTCATCGGTCAGCCGCGCCTCGGCAATGGCGATGAGCTGGGGCGATATGTCCACCGCCACCACATCGGCGCCGCGGGCCGCCAGTTCCGCCGTCATCAGCCCCGTGCCGCAGCCCGCATCCAGCACGCGGGCGCCCTTCAGGTCGGCGGGCAGGCGAGACAGCATGATCGCGCGCATCCGGTCGCGGCCTTCGCGCACGGTCTGGCGGATGCGGCTTACCGGCGCATCGGAGGTCAGGCGCTCCCACACCTTGGTGGCGCTGCGGTCGAAATAGTGTTCGACCCGGGAAAGCGTGGCGGAATAGTCCTGCATTCTCAGTCAAATCCCAGAAGTTCGAAGATGTCGCGGTCGGGCAGCGGGTCGGGAGTGGACCCCGGCGCCTGCACCGACCGCCAGAGCGTGTCGGCCAGCCGCAGGTATTCGGCGCGGGCGGTGATGATGTCGTCCTCGTCATCCATCTCGAACAGCGTCTTCTTCTTCAGGCGCGAGCGGCGGATGGCGTCGATGTCGGGCATGTGGGCGAGGCGGTTGAAGCCCACCTTCTCGCAATAGCGGTCCACCTCGTCGGTGGCGCGGGACCGGTTGGCGACGCAGCCGGCAAGCTGCACCTTGTAGTTGCCGGACTTGGCCTGCACGGCGGCGATGATGCGGTTCATCGCGTAGATCGAGTCGAAGTCGTTGGCGGTGACGATCACCGCGCGGTCGGCGTGCTGCAGGGGGGCCGCGAAGCCGCCGCAGACCACGTCGCCCAGCACGTCGAAGATGACGACGTCGGTATCTTCCAGCAGGTGGTGCTGTTTCAGCAGCTTCACCGTCTGGCCCACGACATAGCCGCCGCAGCCGGTGCCTGCGGGGGGACCGCCGGCTTCGACGCATTTCACGCCGTTCCAGCCGGTGGCGACGTAATCTTCGGGGCGCAGCTCCTCGGCGTGGAAATCGACCTCCTTCAGGATGTCGATCACGGTGGGTTGCAGGCGGCCCGTCAGGGTGAAGGTCGAGTCATGCTTCGGATCGCAGCCGATCTGGAGGACGCGCTTTCCCATGACGGAAAAGGCGGCGGACAGGTTGGACGAGGTGGTGGATTTGCCGATCCCGCCCTTGCCATAGACGGAAAAGACCTTGGCCCCCTCGATCTTCATCGAGGCGTCCTGATGCACCTGCACCGAGCCTTCGCCGTCAAGCCCCTTCAGCAGGGGGATTTCGTCTCTCGGGCTCATGCGACATTTCCTTTCGAAATGGTCTTCGTCTCGGGGAAAATACCCCGGGGGTGCGGGGGCTGGCCCCCGCTCCGGCGGTGATGCAGGGCGAAGCGATGGGTCATTCCGCCGCGATCCCTTCCAGCCGATCCTCGAGCTCGTCCGCGGCGCGTTGCAGCGCGGCGAGTGTGTCGGCATCGGGTTGCCAGTAGTTGCGGTCCGAGGCTTCCAGCAGGCGCTGGGCCATGCGGGAAGAAGCTTCGGGGTTCAGGGCGGCCAGACGGCGGCGCATCGCCTCGTCCAGCACGAAGGTTTCCGACAGGCGCTGATAGACCCAGGGGTCCACCTGCGCGGTGGTGGCGGACCAGCCGAAGGTGTTGGACACCTGCGCCTCGATCTGGCGCACGCCTTCGGCGCCGTGGCGCAGCAGGCCTTCGAAATATTTGGGGTTCAGGCTGCGCGACCGGGTTTCCAGCGCGATCTGGTCCTTCAGCGTGCGGACGGTGCCGCCGCCGCGCGTCTGGTCGCCGATATAGACGGGCGTTTCCTGTCCGCCGCGGGCGCGTTTGACGGCGCGGGCGATGCCGCCCAGCGTGTCGAAATACTGGTCCACCGTGGTGACGCCCAGTTCGACGGATTCGAGGTTCTGGTAGGCGAGGTCCACATCCTTGAGCGTCTTCTGCAGCAGGGCCGCGTTCTGGACGGGTTTGCCGTTGCGGCCATAGGCGAAGGACTTGCGGTTTTCATAGGCGTCGGCGAGTTCGTCTTCCTCGCCGAAGGCGCTGCTGCCCACCATGATGTTGACGTTGGACCCATAGGCCCCTTCGGCGTTGGAAAAGACCCGCAGCGCGGCGGTTTCCATGTCCACGCCCATCTCGTCGGCATAGGCCAGTGCGTGGGCGCGGATGAAGTTCTGGGACAGGGGTTCCTCGGCGATGGCCGCCTTGTAGGCCGCTTCGGCCAGCATCCGGGTCTGCAAGGGCAGGAGGTCGCGGAAGATGCCCGACAGCGTCATCACCACATCGATGCGCGGCCGCCCGAGTTCGGCCAGCGGGATCAGGTCCGCGCCGCAGAGGCGGCCGTAATGGTCGAAGCGGGGCTTCGCGCCCATGAGGGCGAGGGCCTGGCTCAGCGGGCCGCCGTCGGATTTGATGTTGTCCGATCCCCAGAGGACGAGCGCCACCGTGCGCGGCAGGGTGGGGTGGGTGTCAAGCAGGCGGCGGGCCTGTTGCGTGCCGTCCTTCAGGGCAAAGGCGGTGGGCATACGGAACGGGTCGAAGGCATGGATATTGCGGCCCGTGGGCAGGATGTCGGTGGACCGGATCAGGTCGCCGCCCGGAACGGGGCTGGTGAAATGTCCGCCAAGGGCACGGAGGATGGCGGGGATTTCGGTCTGGGCCTGGAGCTTGGCATCCAGCGCCTCGGCTTCCGGTCCGGTCGCGCCGATCAGGTCGATGTAGTCGCGCCGTTCCTGCGGCCCCATCGGGCGGCCGAGGACGTGCAGGCCGTCGGGGATCAGCGCCCCTTCGGTTTCCAGCAGTTTCACCCAGAGCTGCGCGGGGTCGGTCGGGTCGAGGTCCACGGCGCGGGCCTGTTCCACGATCAGCACCCAGAGGTCGCCGCGGTCCGGCGCGTCCTCGGCGGCGGCACGCCAGCGGGAGAGGGAGTCCTTCAGGTCCTGCAACCCCTTGTAGAGGCCGGATTGCGCCAAGGGGGGCGTCAGGTGGGTGATCGTCACGGCGTTCGACCGGCGCTTGGCCAGCGTCGCCTCGGACGGGTTGTTGGAGGCGTAGAGATAGACATTGGGCATGTTGCCGATCAGGCGGTCGGGCCAGCAGGTTTCGGACACGCCCGCCTGCTTGCCCGGCAGGAATTCCAGTGCGCCATGCATCCCGAAATGCAGCAGGACATCGGCGCGGAAATCGTCGCGCAGCCAGCGGTAGAAGGTCATCATCGCATGGGTCGGCGCGAAGCCCTTCTCGAAGAGCAGGCGCATCGGGTCGCCCTCGTAGCCGAAGACGGGCTGGAGGCCGACGAAGACCTTGCCGAATTGCGCACCAAGCACCATGACGCCGCGCCCGTCGGTCTGCAGCCTGCCGGGGGCGGGACCCCAGACGCGTTCCACGTCGGACAGCCAGCGCGTCTTGGCCACGACTTCGGCGGCGGGGATGATGGTGTGGACATTGGCGGGCTGGCCGTAGATGCGCGACGTGCCGCCCATCACCGCCTCGCGCAGGTCGTCCAGCGTGGCGGGGGGGGTCAGGTCATAGCCCTCGGCGGCCATGGCGTGCAGCGTGTTGAAAAGGCTTTCGAAGACGCCGAGGTAGGCGGCAGTGCCTGCGGCGCCCGCATTCGGGGGGAAGCCGTAAAGGACGATGCCCACCTTGCGTTCCGCCACCTGCGACCGGCGCAGCGCGGCGAGGCGGGCGGTCTTTTCGGCCAGCGCGTCGATGCGTTCGAAGCAGGGGGCCATGGCGCGGGTGGTGATCGCCTCTTCCGATGCGGCCTTGCAGTTCATCCGGCAGCCCGCGCAGCCGTTCAGGTCATGGCGTCCGGCAAAGACGGTGGGGTTCGTCGCGCCGTCGATTTCCGGCAGCGCGATGAGCATGGTGGTTTCCACCGGGCCAAGCCCGCCGCCCGATGCGCCCCATTGGCCCAGCGTCTGGAATTCCAGCGGGTGGGCGGCGATGTAGGGGATGTCCAGCGCCTCCAGCGCCGCGACGGCGGCGGGGCTGTCGTTATAGGCGGGGCCGCCGACGAGGGAGAAGCCGGTCAGGGACACCATCGCGTCGGTGCGGCCCCTGAAGAAGGCGTCGATGGCGGGGCGACCGTCCAGACCACCGGCAAAGGCCGGAAGGACGGCGATCCCCTTCGCCTCGAAGGCGCGGATGACGGCGTCGTAATGGGCGGTATCCGAGGCGAGGATGTAGGACCGCAGCATGAGGAGACCCACGGTCGAGACCGCTCCCACCGGGCGGGGGAGGTCCGCCACATTGGTGGTGATGCGCGCGGGGAGGTCGGGGTGGTAGAGCCCGACATCCGGATAATCGACCGGGGGTTTGGCCGAAACCGCCTTCCAGTCGCGGTTGGCCGAGTAGCGCGAGACGAGGTAGCGGATCATCTGTTCGATATTGTCGTCGGACCCGCCCAGCCAGTATTGCATGGACAGGAACCATGCCCGCAGGTCCTGCGCCTTGCCGGGCAGGAAGCGCAGGATCTTGGGCAGGCGGCGCAGCATCTTCATCTGCTTTTCGCCCGACGATCCCGAGGGGGCGTTGGAGCCGCGCAGCTTCTTCAGCAGTTGCATGGCGGCCGAGGCGGGCTTGGACATGTCCAGCTCGCCCATCTTCGTCATCTTCACGATCTGCGGATCGGCGATGACGCCGACGAAGGCGTCCAGCCCGTCGCGCACGGCGCGCAGGTCGTCGATGACGGCGGTGATATGTTCCTCGATGAAGAGGAGGTTCGCCACGACGAGGTCGGCGGCGCGGATCGCGGCCCTGGCGCGGGCCAGCGCGGCGGGGTTTTCGGCCCATTCGGCGGCGGCGTGGATCGATACCTCGATCCCGGGAAAATCCTTCGCCAGCGCGGGGGCCACGCGGGCGGCGGGGCCTGCGGCATGGGCGTCCAGCGTGATGACGACGAAGCGATAGGTGCCGTCGCCCCCTTTGCGGGGCGGGCATCAGGTCCGGCGATGCGTAGCGGTCATCGCGCATAGTGGGCCTTTGCTTCGTAGAGGGTGTCGATGCTGATGGCGGTCACGCCACGGTCGGCGGCATATTTCTCGGTGTTGCGCTTGGCCTTGCCGCGCACGAAGAAGGGGATCTTCTTCAGTTCGCGTTCGGCATCGGGCAGCCAGACGACTTCGCCCGAGGGAGTGACGACGGGG
>AYNO01000044.1 GCA_000500915.1 Rhodobacter sp. CACIA14H1 | reverse complement strand
CGGTGCGCCGGTGACGGTGGCGCTGCGCTGAGGCTTTCCCAATCGGGCGGGACGGGGTAAGGGGAGGGCATGATGTCCTCCCCTTCTTCCATTCCCGATGATCGTGGCCGCCCCGTGGTGCGGCTGAAACCCAAGGCCGAGGCGCGGGCGATCCGGCACGGATTTCCGTGGGTCTATGCGGACGAGCTGGTCATGGACCGGCGGACGGGGAATATCCCGCCCGGTGCGCTGTGCGTGCTGGAGGATGGCGAGCGGCGGGCGCTGGGGCTGGTCACGGTCAACGTGAAGTCGAAGATCGTGGCGCGGATGCTGGACCGCAATCCCGAGGCGGTAGGTGGACGAGGCGTGGTTTGCCGCCCGCCTGTCCCATGCGCTGGCGCTGCGGGAGCGGTTGCATGACGCGCCCTTTTACCGGCTGGTCCATGCCGAGGCGGATGGTTTGCCCGGTGTCGTGATCGACCGGTTCGGGGATGTGGCGGTGGTGCAGCCCAATGCTGCCTGGGCCGAGCTGCTGCTGGAGCCGCTGGTTGCCGCCTTGCGGGCCGTGACGGGGGTGTCCACGGTCGTGAAGAACGGCACGGGCCGGTCGCGGGGGCTGGAGGGGTTGGCCGAGGAGACCGTGGTGGTTGCCGGATCGGTCGCGGGGCCGGTGGCGGTGCCGATGAATGGCGCCACCTACATGGCGGATGTGACGGGCGGGCAGAAGACGGGGTTGTTCTACGACCAGCGGCCCAACCATGCCTTTGCGGCGCGGCTGGCGCGGGGGGCGCGGGTGCTGGACGTGTTCACCCATGTGGGCGGGTTCGCGCTGGCGGCTTTGGCAGGGGGCGCTTCATCGGCTTTGGCGGTGGATGCGTCGGCGCCTGCGCTGGCGCTGGCCGAGGCGGGGGCAAAGGCTTCGGGCGTGGCGGACCGCTTTGCCGTGCGGCAGGGGGATGCCTTTGCCGTGCTGGAGTCGCTCGGGGCCGAGGGGGAGCGGTTCGATCTGGTGATCTGCGACCCGCCCGCCTTTGCGCCTGCGAAACCCGCGCTGGAGGCGGGGTTGCGGGCCTATGAGCGGATCGCGCGGCTGGCCGCGCCTCTGGTCGCGCCGGGGGGGTATCTGGTGCTGTGTTCCTGTTCACATGCGGCGGATCTTGCGGCCTTCCGCAATGCCAGTGCGCGGGGGATCGGGCGCGGCGGGCGGCGGGGGCAGTTGCTGCATACGGGATTTGCGGGGCCGGACCATCCGGTGCTGCCGCAACTGGCGGAGTCCGGCTATCTGAAGTCGCTGTTCTTTCGGCTGGATTGATGCGGGCGGTTCTGGACGCCTGTGTCCTTTATCCGCCCGTCTTGCGGGACCTGCTGCTGGGCATGGCCGAGGCGGGGCTTTACGAGCCGCGCTGGTCGGAGCGCATCCTTGAGGAATGGGCGCGGGCGACGGTGAAGCTGGGGCCGGGGGCCGAGGCGCAGGCGCGGGGTGTGGCTGTGCTGATGCGGGAGGTTTTCCCGCGTGCCATGGTGCCGCCCGCGCCGGGGGTGGAGGCGCGGCTGGTGCTGCCGGACCCGAACGATACGCATGTGCTTGCCGCGGCGGTGGCGTCGGGGGCGGATGCCATCGTGACCTTCAACGCGGCCGATTTCCCGCGCCATGTGCTGGCCGGGGAGGGTGTCGAAAGGCGCGATCCCGACGGGTTCCTGTGGGAGTTGTGGTCGGGGGCGCCGGAGGCGGCGGGGGCGGTCATCGCCCGCGTCCATGCGCGGGCCGAGGAGATGGCGGGTGCGCCCGTCTCGCTGAAGGCGCTGCTGAAGCGGGCTTCCCTGCCGCGACTGGCGAAGGCGGTGGTTCAGTCGGCCAGTTGACGCGGCATCCAGCGGCGTTCGTTCGCCTGTATCGCCGCGATGCGTTCGGCGCTGGAAGGGTGGGACAGGAGCCATGCGGGCATGTCGCCCCTGTTGGCCTTCGTCATCGCGTCCAGCTTGCGGAAGAGCGAGATCTGCGGGCCGGTGCCGATGCCGGACTTGATCAGCAGGGCGGTGGCATAGGCATCCGCCTCGAACTCGTCGCGCTGGGACAGGCGGGCGGCGAGGGCGGCAGAGATCAGGTTGGCGATCCAGATGCCGATGAAGGGCAGGAAGCGGTTGAGGACCGCCGAAAGCACGACGAAGACGGCGTTCTGTCCGGTGAAGTCGATCATGCGGCGGCGGGTATGGCCGAGGGCGACATGCCCCATCTCATGCGCGATGACGGCGGCGAGTTCTTCGGGCGTCACCTCGCCGCGCATCTTGCGGTTGAGGAAGCCGCGCGTCAGGAAGATGCGCCCGTCGGGGGCGGCGAGGCCGTTCACCGGCTCCACCTCGAAGACATGGACGGGGATCTGCGGCAGGTCCAATGCCGTGGCCATGCGGTCGGCAAGGCGGGTGATCGCGGGGTCGGTCAGCGGGCGGGACTGCGCGTCCAGCATCTTTGCGGTCCGCCAGACCGAGAAGCGGTACATCAGCAGCGCGTAGCCGATGGCGATGAGCGTGGGGACAAGAAGCGCGGTCATGCGGGGAATATGGGGGGTGGAACGGCCGGCGGAAAGCCCTAGTCGCGCCCGTTCGTGTCGCCGTTCGCGTTCCGTGACAGCGTGTTGAACAGGATGACGGCCAGAACGCCCGATCCGATCGCGGCGGCGAGGTTGCCGAGGATGAGGCCCAGTTCCTCGATACTGGCCGAGAAGGCATAGCCGAGGCCGATATAGAGGGAGACCCAGACGCATTCCCCCGCGACGGCGGGCAGGGTGAAGCCCGCCCAGTTGATGCGGGCGGCACCGGCGGCGAAATTGACGTAGGGCCCCAGCGCCGAGACCAGCCAGCGCGACAGGAAGATGGCGGGCAGGCGGCGGCGGTCCAGCCAGCGGACGGCACGGGTGACGAGGGTCGCGCTGCGGCGGCGGCGGTTCAGGCGGGCGAGGAAGCGCGGGCCGAGGGCGCGGCCGATCCAGTAGCCGCCCTGATCGCCGGTCACCGCCCCGGCGAGCGCCCCGATCCAGAGCGGAAGGGCCGACAGGTCGCCCGCCGCCGCGAAGGCGCCTGCCGCCAGCATGAGGAGCGAGGCGGGGATGGGCAGGGCCATGCAGGCCAGCAGGTTCGCCACCGCCAAGAGCAGCGCCCCCCATTCCGGCACGAGGGCGAGCAGCGCGTCGGTCATTCGGCACTGTCCTGCGCGTCGATCAGGGCCTGCACGCTGCTGATCGTATCGGTGACGGGCACGCCGTTTTCGCGGGCGATGGCGTAGAGGGGCTGGCGGAGGTCGTCGCGGTCGTCGGTGGAGAGGAGCGTGGCCAGCGTGTCGCGGTCCACGCCATAGGCGAGCGCGATGTAGCGCGGGGTCATCCAGCCCGCGACCGGCCGTTCCGACCGCCAGTAGAGGTTCGTCGCGTAAAGCACCGTGCGGCCGGTGAAGAAGAGGCAGCCCGCGATGGCCAGAAGGAAGGCCAGCGTCAGGGCGGGGCTGCGTTTCCAGAACCGGCGGATCATCGGAGCGCCTTTATCCCGCGGGCGATGCCGTCCAGCGTCATCGGCACCATGCGACCGGCGAAGATGTCGCGGATCAGGCGGGTGGACTGGGTGTAGCCCCAGTGCTGTTCCAGTGTCGGGTTGATCCACAGGTGGCGCGGCCAGCGGGTGACGGCACGGGTCAGCCAGACCTGCCCCGCCTCCTTGTTCCAGTGTTCGTTGGCGCCGCCGGGATGCAGGATTTCATAGGGCGACATGGCGGCGTCGCCCACGAAGATGCAGTGCCAGTCGGGGCCGTAGGTGTTCAGCACCTCCATCGTCGGGGTCTGGTCGTCCCAGCGGCGGCGGTTGTCGCGCCAGACGCCTTCATACAGGCAGTTGTGGAAGTAGAAGGGAGCGAGGTGCTTGAATTCGCTGCGGGCGGCGGAGAAGAGTTCCTCCATCACCCTGACATGCGGGTCCATGCTGCCGCCTATGTCGAGGAAGAGCAGCACCTTCACCGCGTTGCGCCGTTCTGGGCGGGTCTGGACATCCAGCCAGCCGTGATCGGCGGTGGCGCGGATCGTGCCGTCGAGGTCGAGTTCCTGATCCGCGCCGTCCCGCGCCCAGCGGCGCAGGCGGCGCAGCGCCACCTTGATGTTGCGGGTGCCGAGTTCGACGCGGTCGTCGAGGTTCTTGAAATCGCGGCGGTCCCAGACTTTCGCGGCGCGTTGGTGGCGGCTTTCGGCCTGCCCGATGCGGACGCCTTCGGGGTTGTAGCCATAGGCGCCGAAGGGGGAGGTGCCGGCGGTGCCCACCCATTTCGACCCGCCCTGATGGCGGCCCTTCTGTTCCTCCAGCCGTTGGCGCAGGGTTTCCATCAGCTTGTCGAAACCGCCCAAGGCTTCGACCGCTGCGCGTTCCTCTGCCGTCAGGTGCTTTTCGGCCAGCTTTTCCAGCCAGTCGCGGGGCAGGTCGATGGCGTCCAGCACCTGCGCCGCCGCGATGTTTTCCAGCCCGTTGAAGGCGGCGGCGAAGGCGCGGTCGAAGCGGTCTAGGTGGCGTTCGTCCTTGACCATCGCGGTGCGGGCGAGGTGGTAGAAGCCGTCCACGTCATAGGTCACCAGCCCTGCTGCCACGCCTTCGAGGAAGGCGAGGTATTCGCGCAGGGAAACGGGGATGCCCTCTTTCCGGAGTGTCTGGAAGAAGGGCAGGAACATGGGGTCAGACCATGCGGTCGATGAACAGCGTCAGGAACAGGCCGACCAGCGCGAAGGCGATGCCGTAGCCTGCGGCATATTGCAGGGCGTCCAGCCGCTTTCCGCCGCGCTTCAGCGCCGTGCGTGCGCCGAGGATTGCGCCCAAAACCAAGCCCGCGATGACGATCATGCCCTGCCCCTTGCATCCTTGCCGGGGCAGGTGATCCGCCCCTAGCCGCGGCGGCCCGCGGCCGCCAGACCCGCGATGTCGGACAGTCTTGCCCGCACCAGCGCATCGGTGCCGAAGCCATAGCGTGCCCAGCCCAGACTGTCGAGACGGGCCTCCCGTGCCTGCGCGTCACGGCCCAGTGCGGCATTCGCTTCGGAGCGCATCATGAGCAGGGTAGCAAGGAGGGCGGCGTTCTGGGCGCTGTCCACCACGGGGATGGCGCGGTCGGTCAGGGCGAGCGCCTCGGCAAAGCGTCCTTCGGCAAGGGCGAAGGCTGCAAGCTGCATGTCCACATGCGCGGTGCGGACGGCGCCGCCCGGCAGGCGCTGCCAGATCGCCCGTGCCTCGAGGAAGGCGCGGGTCGCGGCGGCGGGGTCGCCGCCCACCTGTGCCCGGCCGAGGGCGAACCACGAGAAGGCGAGGCGGCTGTCCTGCCAGCCCTGCGCATGGGCGATGGCCAGCATCCGTTCGGCCCCGGCGATGCGGGACCGGTCGCCGCCCCGGGGCGACAGGGCGGTGGACACGGCTTCCACCCAGGGGCGGGGGGAGAGGGCGGTGGGCGTGCCGGAGGGCCTGCCCTCGCCGGAGGGGTTGAGCCGGGCGAGGATGGACGGAAGGCGGGCCGCCACCTCGGCCTGGGTCATGCCGGAGGACAGGGCGGGGTCGTAATGGACGCGCAGCACCAGCATGTCGAAGCCGGTCAGGACGGTGTGGAAGTTGTCGTCGTTGAAGACGCTGTCGGACAGGTGATAGAGGTCGTTCAGCGGGCCGATGGCCTGCGCCAGTTCCTCGTGCAGGCAGTCGCGGACTTCCTGCGGGGCCGTGTCGGAGGGCACGACGATCGCCACGCGGTCGCGGCGTTCGAGCAGGGCCCAGTCCGTCCGGCCAGAGCCGCGGGCGCTGCGGTATTCGGCAAAGGAGGACACGTTGGGCACGACGAAGCAGGCCGCCGTGGGCACGGCGCGGCGCATCGCGGCGCGGGGCTGGAAGTCGATGGTGACGGAGGCCTGACCGGTGACGGCGGGGCGGATGTCGATGCCCGCCTCCTGCCGCATCCGCTGCATCACGCGGCCCAGATCGGCATGGGCGCTGGGCGGGATGTCGCCCGTCATGGCGACGGTGATCGGTCCTTCGAAACGGGTGAAGCGAGGCAGGGCGCGACCGCTTTCCATATGGAATTCAAGCTGCAGGAAGTCGCGTGCGATTTCGGCATTGCCGGCCTGCACCGGCGCGGCGGCGCGGCCTGCGAAGCTTTGCATGGGCGGCAGCGGTACGCCTTCGAGCGACTGTGCGGGGCTGTTCATCGACACCTGCGCCGTCGGCGCACAGGCAGCTAGGACGAGGCTGATGGCCGCGATGGCCGGAAGGAAACGCATGAGTGGCAGCTCTGCTTTGCAAGTGAACCCAAGGACCGGATGGCCCCACCGAAACCGGAATGGCGGCACAAACGCGCCCTTCCGTCACACCGGGAGGAACGGCGCCCCCGCGCCGTCGTCCCGCGCCCGTTCCACGGCCTGCCGCTGCCCGCATCCCCTGCGCAGCCCGCAAGCCCCGCGAAGCGCGGAGCGGAGGGAAGGGCTTGGCACAGGGACACGGACACTCGGACCACCGGAAACACGGGAACGGATGTCCCCACTAGGATGGAGCGAAGTGTCGGTATGAGGGCGGCAGCGTGTCAATTCGGCGAAAAAAGGGTTAATGCGTTGCTACCACCGGTCGCGGGAGGGGCGGGGCGGACTACCGGATGTTCCCGGAGGCGATCACGTAATGTTTCAAAATATTACAGAAATTTGGATCGCGTGATCGGATTGTGTCAAAAGCGCGGCCAAGTGATGGCGAAATCTTGTGATTCGGCTAGCGCCCGCTTCGCGCCATGAAGGCCAGCCGTTCGAAAAGGTGGACGTCCTGTTCGTTCTTCAGCAGGGCGCCATGCAGGCGCGGCAGGGCCGGTCCGCCCTCGCGCCGCAGGTCTTCGGGGGACAGGTCCTCGGCCAGCAGGAGGCGCAGCCAGTCCAGCACCTCGGAGGTGGAGGGTTTCTTCTTCAGCCCCGGCATGTCGCGCAATTCGTAGAATTGCGTCAGCGCGGCGGTCAGGAGGGCGGGCTTGATGGCGGGGAAGTGGACTTCGACGATGGCGCGCATCGTGTCCATGTCCGGAAAGCGGATGTAGTGGAAGAAGCAGCGGCGCAGGAAGGCGTCGGGCAGTTCCTTTTCGTTGTTCGAGGTGATGATGACCACGGGGCGATGCGTGGCGCGGACCGTCTCGCCGGTTTCATAGACGTGGAATTCCATCCGGTCGAGTTCCTGCAAGAGGTCGTTGGGGAATTCGATATCTGCCTTGTCGATCTCGTCTATCAAGAGGACCGTACGGTGGTCTGCCGCGAAGGCCTGCCAGAGCTTGCCCTTGCGGATGTAGTTGCGGACGTCATGGACGCGCGCGTCGCCGAGCTGGCTGTCGCGCAGGCGGCTGACGGCATCGTATTCGTAAAGGCCCTGCTGCGCCTTGGTCGTGGATTTCACGTGCCATTCGATCAGCGGCATCCCCAGCGCCTGCGCGACCTGGCGGGCGAGTTCCGTCTTGCCGGTGCCCGGTTCGCCCTTCACCAGCAGGGGACGCTGCAATGTGACCGCCGCATTGACCGCGACCGTCAATTCCTCGGTGGCGATGTAACCTGCGGTAGAATAGAACTTCATGATTTCCCGTGGCGATTTTGCAGAGGGGCTGGCGGACCCTACCTGCGGCGTTATTCCGTCGCAACCGCTAGTGACATTCCCTGTCCGATGGTCTAGATGCACCGCCAACAGGAGAGCGCCATGCAAGCAGACCCCCTGTCGGCGCAATCCGACCAGACGGAGAGACGTGTGATGAAGCCCGAGGTGTTCCTTCCTGACGATTACCGTCCCGCCGAGGACGAGCCGTTCATGAACGACCGGCAGCTTGAATACTTCCGCCGCAAGTTGATCACCTGGAAGAACGAACTTCTGGAGCAGTCCGCAGAAACGATCGACAACCTGCAGGACAGCGCCCGCAACGTGCCCGATCTGGCCGACCGTGCCAGCGAGGAGACGGACCGTGCGCTTGAGTTGCGGACGCGGGACCGGCAGCGCAAGCTGGTGGCCAAGATCGACGCGGCGCTGCGGCGGATCGAGAATGGCGAATATGGCTATTGCGAGATGACGGGGGAGCCCATCAGCCTGAAGCGGCTGGATGCGCGGCCCATCGCCACGATGACGCTGGAAGCGCAGGAAAAGCACGAGCGGCGCGAGAAGGTCCACCGCGACGACTGATCGCGGGGGCGGGCCTTGTCTCGGGGCAGCGCAGGGTGGACAGTGACGCCGGGCCGATGGTCCGGCGTTTTTCTTTTCCGCAAGGGATTCAGGGGGTTGGCATGAGCCTCATCGGGCGGTCCGTGACTGTGCTGGGCGCGGGGGTGGCGGGGCTGGCGGTGGCGCGGGCGCTGGCGCTGCGGGGGGCTGCGGTGACGGTCCTGGAACAGGCGGATGCGGTGCGCGAGGTGGGGGCGGGGTTGCAGATTTCGCCCAACGGGGCGGCGGTGCTGCGGGCGCTGGGGCTGGGTGGGGCGCTGGAGGCGGCGTCGGTCAGGGCGTCCGCCGTGGTGTTGAAGGACGGGCTGGACGGGTCGGCGGTGCTGCGGATGGATCTGGCGCGGTTGCGGCCGGATCAGGGGTGGCATTTCGTGCATCGGGCGGATCTGATCGCGCTGCTGCTGGAGGGGGCGCGGGAGGCGGGGGTGGAGCTGCGCCTGTTGCAGAAGGTGGAAGCCGTTGATCTGGCGGGGGAAATGCCGGTTGCGGTGACGGCGCAGGGCATCCGCCACGAGGCGGGGCTGATGATCGGGGCGGACGGGTTGCATTCGCCGGCGCGGAGGGCGCTGACGGGGAAGGTGGCGCCGTTCTTCACGCATCAGGTGGCCTGGCGGGCGGTGGTGCCGGGGGATGCGTCGGACCCTGCGGAGGTGGAGGTCCATATGGGGCCGGGCAAGCATCTGGTCAGCTATCCCCTGCGGGGGGGCAGCCTGCGCAACATCGTGGCGGTGGAGGAGCGGCGGCGCTGGGTGGAGGAGGGTTGGTCGCTGCGGGACGATCCGATGGAGCTGCGGCTGGCCTTTGCGGGCTTCGCGCCACGGGTGCGGGGCTGGCTGGAGAGGGTGGAGGATGTCTGGCTCTGGGGGCTGTTCCGGCATCCGGTGGCGAAGGTGTGGCACCGGTCCATGCCATTGGGAAGTCTGGCGATTCTGGGGGATGCGGCGCATCCGACGCTGCCGTTTCTGGCGCAGGGGGCGAATATGGCGCTGGAGGATGCCTGGACTTTAGCGGCGGCTTTGGCGGGGCATGACGGGGATGCGGCGGCGCTGGCGGCATGGGAGGCCGGGCGCAAGCCGCGCTGTGCGCGGATCGTGGAGGCGGCCAATGCCAATGCGCGGAACTACCACCTGTCGGGGGCGAAGCGGGCCATCGGGCACGGGGTGTTGCGGCTGGGCGGGATGGTCGCGCCGGGACTGGCGCTGCGGCGGTTCGACTGGCTTTACGGGGTGGATGTGACGCGGTGAGGCTGTGCCGCGGGTTGTGCCGCATTCTGTACCGCAAACTGTCAGCACGCAGCGGGCGGTGGGGTAAGGATCTGTTCGGGGTATGAGTCCGGTGGGCGGCCCCTCACCCCGGCCCTCTCCCCAAGGGGGAGAGGGGCGCGGTATGGAATCCGGGGGGTGGGGTGGGGAAGCCTTAAGGGTGGTGTCGAGCGGCGGCGATGCTGTCCGGTCGAGAGTGGGAACCGCTCCGACCGGTCGTCATGGCAGGGTCCGGGCGCAGCGGTGGGGGATCACCCGGGCCCCGAAGGCCCGGGTGGCGGCCGTCCCGCCCCCCTCGCGCCGCGCTTTTGCAGGGTCATTCGTAGGTGAAGGTCGCCGTTTCGCAGACGTTCACGCGGGCGCGTTCCAGCACGTCGCCGTCTTCGAAGACGGCGCGGAAGTCGAACATGCAGTAGCCCGAGGCATCGTCGAAATTGATGACGACCGACGCGCCGGAGGGAAGGACGTCGGGGCCGAGGATGTCTTCCTCCCACGAGTCCGAGCCGGTGTTGGAGCCGTAGAATTCGATGATAGTGAAGCCGGTGTTGTTGATGATCTCGACCCGCCGGTCGAGGGCGGCGGCGGGCAGGGCCGTTGCGAGGGCGAGGGCGGCGGAGAGGGCGAGGCGGGACGGGGCGAAGCGGGACGGGGCGAAGCGGGACGGGGCGAAGCGGGTCATGGCGGGACCTTTGGCAACGAAGGTGAATTGCCTGCCGAGGCTAAGGCGACCTGCGGTCCGGACGAAGGAGAAATCGGCGGATGCAAAACATGGAAGGGATGCATGTGTTTCCGGCGCGTCACCCGGGGCGGTGCGTTCCGGATTGCGGTCGGGTCGGGGGGTGCACACCCGTCGCCACTGGCGCTTGCGGCACCATGCGGTGCGTCCTTGATCAGGCGTCGAGTTCGACCCAGACGGGGACGTGATCCGAGGGCTTTTCGCCGCCGCGCACGGCCTTGTCTATCCCTGCATCGCGCAGGAGGTCGGCGCATTGCGGCGAGAGCAGCAGGTGGTCGATGCGGATGCCGTTGTTCCGTTCCCATGCGCCGGCCTGATAGTCCCAGAAGGAATATTGCCCCGGTCGCGGGTCGCGGGCGCGGAAGGCGTCGGTCAGGCCGAGGTTCAGGAGGCGGCGGAAGGCGGCGCGGCTTTCGGGCAGGAAGAGGGCGTCGGTCACCCATGCCTCGGGTTTGGCGGCATCATGGGGTTCGGGGATGACGTTGTAGTCGCCGCAGAAGGCGAGCGGTTCCTCGGTCGCCAGCAGGGCGCGTACGCGGGTTTCCATGCGGGCCATCCATGCAAGCTTGTAGTCGTATTTCGGCCCCGGTGCGGGGTTGCCGTTGGGCAGGTAGAGGCCGCAGACGCGGAGGGCGCGCTTGTCGCCGATGACGGTCGCCTCGATCCAGCGGGCCTGTTCGTCGCTGTCGTCGCCGGGGAGGCCGCGCGTGACATCTTCCAGCGGGAGGCGGGAGAGGATGGCGACGCCGTTGAAGGATTTTTGCCCGTGGGTTTCGACGCGGTAGCCCATGTCTTCGAACAGCTCGCGCGGGAAGCCTTCGTCCACCGACTTGATCTCTTGCAGGCAGACCACGTCGGGCTTCGCCGTTTCCAGCCATGCGGGCAGGGCGTCGATGCGGGCCTTGATGCCGTTGATGTTGAAGGTGGCGAGTTTCATGGGCATCTCCCTTGGTCCCCCGTTCTAGGCCGGAGGGGCGGGGGAAACAAGTCAGGCCGTTCGGGTCAGGCTGTCCGGGTCAGGCCGTTCGGGTCAGGCGGAGGTCGCAAGGCCCATCCGGGCGGCGGAGAGCCAGAGCATGTCGATCCGGCGCAGTTCGGCGGAGTCGAAGCGGTGCGCCTCTTCCCAGTAGCGGCCGGAGGGGACGTGATAGCCGAGCGCATCCTCGCGCTTCAGCGCCTCGTCGGCGAGGCGGATGTCGAAGGGCAGGGGGCGGGCATGGGCGGCGCGGTTGCGGGGCGTGCGGGGGAAGATCAGGCGCGAGGGGCCGAAGGAGAGGTTGACCATGGCGCAGCCTTCCATCGCGGCGAGGATCATCAGGCGGGCGGATTTCGACTCGAGCGATTGCAGCGTGATGTCGGGGCGGAGGGGGTCGGCGGTGCCGGCGCCGTAGAAATGGGTCTGCTGCCCCTTGGGGTAATGCATGTCGCAGCCGAAGGCGGCGATGGTGCGGGGCTTCAGCGCGTGGAGCGCCCAGTAGGCGGCGGTGAAGGCCATGGTGCCGCCCGCATAGACGAAGCCGCCGAAGGCATTTTGCGCGGGAACGAAGTCATCCTGCGTGACGGTGGTCTGGCCTGCGCGGGGCGTGGGGCGGCGGTCTTCGGGGAAGTCCCACGGGTAGATGTGATGCGTCCAGTCGGGGCGGACGGCATGGGCGTTGTTGATGGCAAGGATAGCGTCGAAGGGGGCGCGGGGCCATGCGGCGGCGGTCGTCACGGTCGGGCCGGAGCCAAGCATCAGCACGCAGGTCATTGTTCCGTCTCCACTTTCCTGTGGAACGGAGCCTAGTGCGCCCTATCCGAAAGGCTAGGGCCAGAGTCAGGTTTTTCCTGTCAGATGGAGAAGGAGGTGCCGCAACCGCACGAGGAAGAGGCATTCGGGTTTTCGATGACGAAGCGTGCGCCGATGAGTTCGTCGCTGTAGTCGATCACCGCATTCTGCAGGAAGGGCAACGAGACGGAGTCCACCAGCACCTTTGCGCCGTCCTTTTCGAGAACGAGGTCGTCGGCGGCGGGATCGTCCAGCTTGATGTCATACTGGAAACCGGAGCAGCCGCCCCCTTCGACCGCGACGCGGAGGGACTTCGCCTCACCCGTCGCGTCGCAGATTTCCTTGAGCCGGGCATAGGCGCGGTCGGTGACGCGGGGGGGAAGGGCGAGGTCCATGTCGAAATCCGTGGTCCTTGGGGTGCGGGTGCAATATAGGCTTTCGGCAAAGGCGGAACAAGAACAGGCAGATACGATGCTCGCCCCCTATGCCTGCCAGCCGGACGCCTCTCGCGGGAGGTTGTTTCCGGAGCGCATGTCATCCTTCCGGTCGCCCTTCCAGCGGGACAGGGACCGGATCATCCATTCCAGCGCCTTCCGGCGGCTGAAGCACAAGACGCAGGTCTTTGTGGAGCATGAGGGGGATTACTACCGCACCCGCCTGACACATTCGATCGAGGTGGCGCAGGTGGCGCGGACGATTTCCGGCGTGCTGGGGCTGAATACCGATCTGGCGGAGGCCATAGCTTTGGCGCATGACCTTGGGCATACGCCATTCGGGCATACCGGCGAGGATGCCCTTGGCCTGTTGATGCAGCCCTATGGCGGGTTCGACCACAATGCGCAGGCGCTGCGGATCGTGACGCGGCTGGAGCGGCATTATGCGGATTTCGACGGGCTGAACCTGACATGGGAGAGCCTTGAGGGGATTGCCAAGCATAACGGGCCGGTGACGGGGCCGAATGCGGATGCCAAGCACGAGGGGCCGCTGCCCTATGCGCTGGCCGAGGTGAATGCGGCCTGGGATCTGGAACTGGACACCCATGCCAGCGCCGAGGCGCAGGTGGCGGCGATTGCCGATGACGTGGCCTATTCGCACCATGACCTGCATGACGGGTTGCGGTCGGAGCTGTTCACCGAGGAGGACCTGATGGAGCTGCCGGTGACGGGACCGGCCTTCGAGGAGGTGGACCGTCTCTATCCCGGGCTGGAGAAGATGCGGCGGCGGCACGAGGCGCTGCGGCGGGTGTTCGGGCGGATGGTGGAGGATGTGATCGCCGTGGCGCAGAACCGGTTGGCGGCGGCGCAGCCGAAGTCGGTGGACGAGATCCGGCATATGGGGACAACGGTGATCCGGTTTTCCAAACCCCTGTATCAGGAGCTGAAGGCGATCCGGTCCTTCCTGTTCCACCGCATGTACCGCGCCCCGTCGGTCATGCAGGAGCGGGCGCGGGTGACGCGGTTCCTGAACGAGCTGTTCCCGCTGTTCATGGCGCGGCCCGAATTGCTGCCCGGCGAATGGCGGGCGGATGTGGAGGCGGCGCGGGACGAGGTGACGCTGGCGCGGATCGTGGCGGATTACGTGGCGGGGATGACGGACCGTTTCGCCATCCAGGAACACGGGCGGCTGCTGGGCGGGGATCAGGCCCTGGAGCGGCGGTAGGCCGACACCCAGACCAGCGCCAGCAGCGCCGAGAGGATCACGTTCCAGCCGGCCATGGAGATGCCGAACATCTGCCATGCGATCTCGTCGCAGCGGACGACGGCGCCGACATCGACATTGGGATCCAGCAGGTCGGCGGTGGAAATGCCGCTGATGGAGCCTGCGGTGCAGGAGGCGAGGCCTTCCCACCATTTCTCTTCCACGCCGACATGGAACACGCCGATGCCCGCCGAGGCGAGGGCCGCGAGCGCGCCGAGGAGGGGCAGCAGGCGGCCGGGCGTGCCGCGCGTGATGACGAGGGCGAGCAGGCCCGCAAGGATCGCCGCCGCATGGGGCCAGCGCTGCCAGAGGCAGAGCTGGCAGGGTGCGAGGCCGCCGAGATACTGGAAGGCGAAGGCGCCGGCCAGCAGGGCGAAGGAGCCGCCCGCGGCGACGAGGATGGCGAAGGTGCGGGTGTCGGTGATCATCGGAGGACCTCGAAGGCGATGAAGGCGGCGGCGGCGAGGGCCGTGACGCCGAGGGCGATCCAGTTCAGGCGGGTTTCCAGGAAGGCGGTGATTTTCGGACCATGACGCCGGAGCAGGAAGGCAAGCGCGAAGAAGCGACCGCCGCGGGCGACGATCGCGGACAGGATGAACAGCTTGAGGTCGAAGGCAACCACCCCTGACAGGATCGTGACCACCTTCATGGGCGGGATATGCGACAGGCCGGAGGTGACGAGCATGGTCAGGATGGCTGCCGTGCCGGTCTGGGATGTCAGCGCGTCGAAGGCGGCCTGCTTGCCGTAGAGGTCCAGCAGGGGGCGGGCGACGGCGTCGAAGGCCCACATGCCGATGGCCCAGCCGAGGATGCCGCCGGTGACAGAGGCGACGGTCGCTATCGCCGCATAGCGCATCGCCCTGTCGGGACGGGCGAGGCACATGGGGATGAACAGCACATCGGCGGGGATCGGGAAGACCGAGCTTTCGGTGAAGGAGACGGTGGCGAGCGCGGGTGCCGCATGGCGCGAGGCGGACCAGCGCAGCGTCCAGTCGTAGAGCCTGCGCAGCATTCCGTCGGTCCCTGTCCGTTGCTGCCCGCGCTTCGACCATGCGCGGGGGATGGCGTCAAGCCGGTTGCGGCGGCAGAGCGCGGTTGCCGCGGGACGGGCAGGGGCGCTATGCTTTCGTATAGGCGTGCGTCGGGAACCCTGTCGGCGCGGCAGGGTTCGGAACCGGAGACGGAGGGGGCGGTCATGGAATGGCGCGGGCGGCGGGGCAGCGGGAACATCGAGGACCGGCGGCGCATGGGCGGCGGGCGCGGCGCGGGGATCGGCGGGGCGGGTGTGGTGGTCGTGCTGCTGCTGGGGTGGTTTCTCGGGGTGGATGTGACGCCGCTCTTGCAGCAGGGCGGCACGCCTGCAGGCGCACCGGTGCAGTTGACGGCCGAGGACCGCGCCATGGGCGAATTCGTGTCCGTCACGCTGGCCGATACGGAAGAGGTCTGGGCCGCCGTTTTCCGCGAACAGCTGGAGGCCGACTATCGCCCGCCGGTGCTGGTGCTGTTCAAGGGCTATACGCAATCGGCCTGTGGCGGGGCGTCCGAGGCGACGGGGCCCTTCTACTGCCCGGTGGACCGGAAGGTCTATCTGGACACGTCCTTCTTCACGGTGCTGGGGCAGCGGCTGGGCGCGGGGGGCGATTTCGCGGCGGCCTATGTCGTGGCGCATGAGGTTGGGCACCATGTGCAGAACGAGCTGGGCATCCTGGACCAGACCAACCGGCTGCGCCAGCAGGTGGACGAGGTGCAGGGGAACGAGATTTCGGTGCGCGTGGAACTGATGGCCGACTGTCTGGCGGGGATCTGGGCGCGGGAGGCGGCGGCGCGGTTCGGGTCGGTGGAGCCGGGCGATGTGGAAGAGGCGATGAACGCGGCCGAGCAGATCGGGGATGACACCCTGCAGCGCGAGGCGGGGCGGCGGCCGATGCCCGACAGTTTCACCCATGGCACGAGCGAACAGCGGATGCGCTGGTTCCTGACGGGGCAGCAGGGCGGGCAGGTGGAGGATTGCGACACCTTCGGGGCGGCGCGGCTCTGACATTGACGGCGGGCGCGGGGGCGGCTTGGTCGGTTTATCTTGGTTGATTCCCGGCGCGAGGGACTCTTCGGAATGTCAATCCATACCGAGCGCGAGCGCACGATAAACCTGGGACCCCCAGGACTCAGCCCGGTTCAGGAACCGGGAACGCTGTGCGAAGGCGTTCCTTCGAAGCGCTGAGTAGATCGCCGGATCATCCACAACCTCGCGGAGCCTTTCGGTCAAGGCAGAGGTGTCGTCCACCGGAAACTCAACGCAACCACCCGGCAGCAGCGCCTTGGCTGGTACGATGGAACTAAGGATCGTCGGGACGCCATGGACGCGGCCTCGATCGCGACGAGCGCGAGTCCTTCGGCAAAGTCCGACCTTGTTGGGCAGATCAGGAGATCGGATTGGTCAAGCAAGTTGTGGACTGCCATGGATGGCAGCAATCCATGCATGGTTATGCGGTCCGAGTACCCTGAACCGGCAATGGCGGACCTCAGAGCGCTTTCGCCGCTTCCGGCGCCTGCGAAGCCCAGTTCTAGGTTCGGTCGATCTTTGGCCAGTTCAGCGAAGGCGCCAAGCAAATCGAAAACGCCCTTCTTGGCCTCGATCCGACCCAGATAGAGCAGCCGTTGTGCAAGGGGTCGCTCTTCCAGCAACGGGGGGAAAAAGGCTTTGAGCACCTGTGGAGTTTCCGTGAAACTCCTTGCACCGGTTGGACCGCCGAGAGCAGCGACCTGCACGGCACATTCCTTTGAGGTGTTAACTGCGACATCTAAACGTCGCAGCGCCCGTGACAGGACGTGCAGTTTCAGCCCTGCCCTAACGGTTTCCGGGCGATTGCCCATGGGCCAGAAGCAATTATGTGCGGTGAGTACGATGCGCTTTGCGTTCGGAAGGTTGCGGATGAGCCAGGCTGGTGCGTCCGTACCGATGAGGATGACGTCCGGCCGGTACTCATTGAGGTGTCTCAGCACTCTCTTTGCAAATGCGAACTCGTCGACGCGATAAGCAAGACCACGGCGCCCGCGTGTGCGCTTGGTGTAGACGAATTGAAAACGTGGGTCGGGAACCGCCGGTTGTTTGTCCTGCTCGATCAGAAGAAGGGCAGTGGCATCGAGTGCTTCGACGAGCGAATAGAACATGGACGAGTAGGTGACGACGGGGATGCGGGGGTCGTGAGCCCCAAGGCGCCAATGTTCGAACGTGCCACATGCGTCGCCGGGTCCCGCCACATAAGCGATACGCAATGGTGCGTCCGAGGGCAGACCGAGACCTTGGCGGACCAGCCTTGGTCCGTCGTCGGCAACTACCACACTCGAGGAGACATGCTCCGGAGACGCCAACATCAAACGTCCTCACTCTGTTCGGGCCGCCAGTAACGCTGCTTCGCGGCTCGCGGCAATTCGCCTAGAGAAACAAACGAGCGATTCCGCCTGTCGAACGTCGAGGTCATTAACAAGGGCAACCAAACGGAGCGTGGTGGACTGCGAGGAAATTAAGGTTAACCATTTCTTCCATCCAGTACAGGGGTATGTTTGTCTTGACGCGGATTCCGGTCTTGCAGTCGGAAGCGCCAGCCTCTAGCAATCGATAAGGTTGCCCGAGTGGCGGAATGGTAGACGCAGCGGATTCAAAATCCGTCGCCGCAAGGCATGTCGGTTCGAGTCCGACCTTGGGCACCAGCTTTCCGAAATATTCGCAGAAACAATGACTTGTGCGGTCTATTCCGCCGTCGTCATCGAAGGTTTCCGATTTCGCCCGCCTTGTGCCCGATGTGAATCGGATGTGCCGTTGTCTGCGGGGCCGCGCCGGCGCGGCTGCGGGTGGTATGCGGCAGGGTGGCGGGGCAGGACAAGGCGTCCCGCCCCGGCGGCGGCGCGATCAGGCGCGGAACAGGTCGAGCGGCACACCCGCCTTGTCGAGCAGGTAGTCGCGGCTGGACTCCAGTTCGGTCCGCAGTTTCGCGATGTCGTGGCCAAGGACGGTGCCCTGCCATTTCCGGACCTGTCCCGCGCAGAGGACGGTCGAGACGTTCGACCGTTCCATCAGCGTCACCACCGCGCCCGGAACGTGGTTCAGCGGCGCGACGTTCAGGGCGGTCGCATCCAGCAGCACGATGTCGGCTTCCTTGCCGGGGGTCAGCGAACCGGTCTTGTGATCCAGTTTCAGGCCCTTGGCGCCGCCCATCGTCGCCATCTCGATCACTTCGGCGGCCGACATGAGACGGGGATACTCCTCGCCCCGCAGGGCAAGGTCATTGGCCAGCATCCGCTGCAGCGTGATGGTGGAGCGCATCTGCGTGAACGGGTCCGCCGTCATCGTGCATTCGACATCGGAGGACAGGGAGGCGGTGATGCCCAGATCGCGGCATTTCTGCACCGGCGGGTTGCCGTGGCGCATCTGCATCTCGATCGGGACCGACAGGGAGACATGCGCCCCCGCATCCGCGGCCTTCTGCCAGGCCATGTCGCTCATGCCTGTCATGTGGATGAAGATGCAGTCCGGGCCGAACTGTCCGTCGGCGGCGAGCTGGTCGAAGGTCGGGGCCATGCCGAAGGTGCCGACGATGTGCATGGCCAGCGGGATGTTCAATTCGCGCCCCGTGGCCCACGCGGCCTCGTATCCCGGCAGGTAGATTTCCGCGCCCATGACCATCGACAGGAGCTGGTCGTCGCTGGCGAAATGCTGCGCCTTGATGCGGCGGGCGTCGGACGGGTATTGCGCCTTTTCGCCCCATCCCTCGAAATAGCCGAAGACGGCGCGGCGGCCCGCGTCCTGCAGCGCCTTGATCGCGGCGTCGGAATGTTCGGGGCTGTGGTGGATCTGGCTGACATCCATCACGGTGGTCACGCCGGCGTCGATCTGGCTGATGGAGCCGAAGAGTTCCGAGATATAGACATCCTCGGGCCGGTAGAGGACGCTGAACTTCTGCAGCATCCATTCATAGTAGTTCGCGGCGCTTTCCGGGCGGCCGTCGTTCACGAGGATCGCATCGGCGAGGATGGAGCGCAGCGCCGTTTCGAACTGGTGGTGGTGCGTGTCGATGAAGCCGGGCATCACCACATGGCCGGTCGCGTCGATCACCGCGGCATCGGGCGCGTCGATCTGCGCGGCCACGGCTAGGATCTTCGACCCTTCGATCAGGACATCGCCCCTGGCAAAGTTGCCGACCGCGGGATCGACGGACAGGACATGTCCGCCCCGGATCAGCGTCTTGCGTCCCGGCTGGCCGATGCCGGAGGGCAGGGCCGAGGACGCGGCCCTGGCCGAGGCGCCGCCCGCATCGGCGGGGGCGCGGGTCAGGGTGGGGCGCGCAGCATCACAGAACTTGCACATGGTCTTGTCTCTCCTCCCAGAGTGTTTTCGGTTGTCAGACGGTTCAGCGCCCGTCCAGCACGGCGGACAGGGCGGGAATGCGGGTCGTGGCAAGGGACAGGCGGCCCGCGGCGGCGCGCAGGGGCTGCAGGCGACTTGCGACCATCTCGTCCGGCGTCACCATCCCCGTGTATCCCGACGAGTTGAGCGCCGCGACGACACGGCCATCGGCGGCGCGGATGGGAACCGCCAGCGCGGTGATGCCGTAATCGAGCTGGTCCACGGTCGTGGCGTAGCCGTCCGCGCGGGCGGCGAGGATCAGGCGGCGCAGTTCTGCCTTGTCCGTCACCGTCCGCGCGGTCAGGGCGGCGGGCTGCATCCGCGCGAGCGCGGCATCGAGCGCGTCGTCGGGCAGGCCTGCCAGCAGAACGCGGCCAAGGCTGGTCGCGTGGGCGGGATAGCGGGCGCCGACGACGGCCGTCGCCCGGCGGGCGCGTTGGGTCGAATGGTGGGCGATATAGACGACATCCACCCCGTCCAGCATGGCGACGGAGGAGGCATCGCCGTGTTCCTCGACGATCTGGCGCAGTTCCGGCAGCATGAATTCGTCGATGCGGGCCGCGAAGTAGAAGCCCGAGGCCAGCGCCATCAGCTTGGGCCGCAGGTGGAACCGTTTGCCGTTCTGCCCGACATAGCCGAGGGCCTGCAGCGTGATGAGGCTGCGCCGCGCGGCCGCAGGGGTGACGCCCGTCCGGCGGGCAATGTCGGAAAGGGTCATGTCGGGGTGGGCGGCGTCGAAACATTCCAGCACCGCCAGCCCCTTGGCCAGCGCCTCGACGAATTCTGCGGGGCGGTCGGCCGGCTCCATCTCAGCCTGCGGGTGCAAGGACGAAGTCGAAATGGCACTTCGCGTCGGGCTTCACGTCGGTCGGGGGCAGGATGTCGGTTTTCTTCACCGCCTCCAGTTTCGTGATCAGCGACCGGCGCACGCCGAAGACGGCATCGTTGTCGATGTAATCCGTGCCTTCGAAGAACATTTCGGTCGTGATCGGGCGGTAGCCTTCGGCGCGGATGATGTAATGCAAATGCGAGGCCCGCCACGCGTGGCGCTGACCCGCCCGCAGAAGCCGCCCGACCGGGCCGTCATAGGGCACGGTATAGGGTTTGGGCAGCACGGTCGTGTACCAGTATTCGCCGTTGTCGTCCGCCGTGACGATCGCCCGCAGGTCATACTTGTCCTGACCGCTGGCCTGTTCCTGGATCGGATAGGTCCCGGCCGAGTCGGCCTGCCATGTGTCGATGACCGCGCCGGGGATCGGGTTGCCGAGGCTGTCGCGCACCTGGCCCTGCACCAGCAGCACGGCCCCTTCGCGCCCTTTGCCGAGATCGCCGCCGAGGTGCAGGCGCGGGGCGTCGTCCAGATAGAACGGGCCGAGGTTCGATCCTTCGGTGGCGCCGCCGCGGGTGTTGATCATGTCCACCAGCGCCGAGAAGCCCAACACGTCCGACAGCAGGATGAATTCGTGCCGTTCCGGCGTCGAGATCTGCCCGCAGTCATAGAGGAAGTTCAGGATGCCGATCCATTCGGCGTGGGTGAGGTTCGTTTCGCGCGTGTAGTCGTGCAGATGCTCGATGAAGGTTTCCAGAAGGAATTTCAGGCGGCTGCCCTCTTCCGTCCGGAAGGACTTCTTCACGGCTTCGGTGATGGTGAACTGGTTGATGTCGCGCATCTGGGCCCCCCTGACGTTTCGCGGTTGACGCAAAGCTAGGGCGAGCCATATCTTCCGGCAAGAGAAATTATTTTCGGCTAGCGAAAAGGAAGTGCCATGAGGATCGGCAAGCAGGACAACGCCTTTACGGCGATTGCCACATCGGACGAACATTCGATCACGGTGCGCGGGCATGATCTGGTGGGCGATCTGATCGGCCGGATCGACTTCACGGATTACTTCTGGCTGCTGGTCTGCGGGCATCGCCCGACCGGGGCGCAGAAGGCGATGATGGATGCCTGTCTGGTGGCGATTGCCGAACATGGTCTGGTGCCGAGCGTGCAGGCCGCCCGCATGACGCTGGCCGCCGCGCCCGAAGCCTGGCAGGGCGCGATGGCGGCCGGTCTGTTGGGGATGGGAACCGTGGTTGCCGGTTCGTCCGAGGTGGCGGGCCGGTTCCTTGCCGAGGTCGTGGCGGATGGCGGGGACGAAGCCGCCGCGATCCGGGCGCTGGAAAGGGTGAAGGTCGCGAAGCGGAAGGTGCCGGGGTTGGGGCATCCGCAGCATTCCTCGGGTGATCCACGGGCTGACCGGCTGATGGAGATTGCCGACGGGCTGGGTGTGTCGGGCGCCCATGTGGCGGCGCTGCGTCATCTGGGCCGGCACGCGCCGGACCTGCTGCAGCGCCCGCTGCCGATCAACGTCTCGGGGGCGATTCCGGCGGTGATCCTCGATGCGGGCTGGCCGCTGGAGGCGCTGAAGGCGGTGCCGCTGCTGGCGCGGGCGGGCGGGCTAGCGGCGCATCTTTACGAGGAGTCGCGCCGTCCCATCGGCTTCATCCTGTCGAACCACGCCGATCAGGCCATCGCCTATGACGGGGAAAAGGCCGAATGAAACCGCTCAGGAACATCCGCGTCGTCGAGATGGGGACCTATATCACCGGTCCCGCCGCCGCCATGCAGCTTGCCGATCTGGGCGCCGATGTGGTCAAGGTCGAACGTCCCGGCGAGGGCGACCCGTTCCGCGCCTTCAAGGGCGGGCTCTATTCGCCGCATTTCCAGACCTATAACCGCAACAAGCGGTCCATCGCGCTGGACACGAAGGTTCCTGCCGATCTTGCGGTTTTCAACGCGCTGGTCGCGCGGGCGGATGTGTTCATCCAGAACTTCCGCCCCGGCGTTGCCGAGAAGCTGGGGGCGGGAGAGGACGATCTGCGCAAGATCAACCCGAAGATCGTTTACTGCGCGATTTCCGGTTTCGGCACCTCGGGCCCGGCCCGCGACAGGCCGACTTATGACACGGTCGCGCAGGCGGCGTCAGGTTTCCTGCGGCTGATGACACCGCCGACCAACCCGCGCGTCATCGGTCCGGCCATCGCGGATGCCGTGACCGGCCATTATGCCGCGACCGGCATCCTTGCGGCGCTGGTGGAGCGCGGGGTCACGGGGCAGGGGCGGCGGCTGGACATATCGATGCTGGAAGCGATGTGCCACTTCAACCTTGACAGTTTCACCCATTATTTCAGCGTGAACGAGGTGATGGGGCCGCTGTCCCGCCCGGTCGTCAGCCAGAGCTACACGTTCGAATGTTCCGACGGGAAATGGATCGCCATCCACATGTCCAGCCCGCCGAAATTCTGGACGGGTTTCCTTGCCGCCACCGGGCAGGACCATCTGGCGACCGATCCGCGCTTTGCCGAACGGCTGGCCCGGATCCGGCATCAGGATGACCTGATCGCCATCATGACCCCCGTGTTCCGGCAGCGGACGCGTGCGGACTGGTGTGCGGCACTCGAGGCGGCGGAGGTCCCCCATGCGCCCGCCTATGACAGCGACGAGGCGCTGGAGGATCCGCAGGCCGTGCATCTGGGGCTGAAGGTCAGCGCAGACCATCCGCAGATGGGTCTCTTTACCACGGTGCGGGCGCCCTACATGTTCGACGGGCAGGCGGAAAGCGGGCTGCTGCCCCCGCCCATGCTGGACGAGCACGGGTCCGAGATCCGCGCCGAACTGGGGTTCGCGGAATGACACGCATCCTTGTCATGGTGGGAAGCCTGCGCGCCGCCGCATCCTCGGCAGCGCTGGCGCGGGCCCTTGTCGAGCGGCTGCCCGACGGGGTGTCGGCCGATTTTGCCGATATCGGCAGCCTGCCGCATTATTGCGCGGATCATGACGGGGGCGATGCGGTCGCCCGTCTTCTGGCGCAGATCCGCGCAGCGGATGGCGTGCTGTTCGTGACGCCGGAATACAACTATTCCATGCCGGGCGTGTTGAAGAACGCGATCGACTGGGCGTCGCGTTCTGCCTACCAGTCGGTGTTCCGGGGCAAGTCCTGCTTTGTCATATCGGTCTCCGGCGGGGCGATGGGGGGCGTGCGGGCGCAGGCGCATGTGAAATACGTGCTGAATGCGATGCTGGCCGATGTCTTTCCATTCCAGGAGGTCATCGTGCCCGAGGCCCCGAAGAAGGTGGTTGACGGAAGGTTCGCCGACGAGCCGACATTGGCGTTCGGCGCCGCCGCGATTGCGCAGTGGACCGATGCGCTGAAGCGGGCGGCGTGACGCATACCGCAGGGAAAGGCAGGGGGCGCGGCTGTTACGGCCCGGATCACTCTGTCACTGCGGGCGGGGGAGGGGGTGCCGCAGGCTCTGCGCCCGTCTGCGGGGCGTCGTTTTCCCCGCGCGGGGCCGTGCCGGGGGCCTGTGCCACGCGGTCGGTTTCAACGGGCGCTTCGGTCACCCTGCCGTCGGCGGCGGAAACACGCCAGACGGTGTTGCCCGCGTCGTCGGCAACCAGCAGCGCACCGGTCCCGTCGATGCCGAGACCGACGGGGCGTCCGCGTGCCTTTCCGTCCACCAGGAAGCCCGTCACCACGTCCTGCGCCATGCCGGAGGGCATCCCGTCGCGGAAGGGCACGAAGATCACCTTGTAGCCGTTGAATTCGTCGCGGTTCCAACTGCCCCGGTTGCCGACGAAGGCCCCGTCCGCAAAGGCGTCGGGCAGTGCCGCGCCGTGGGTGAAGGCGAGTCCGAGTGCTGCGACATGGCTGGACAGGGCATAGTCCGGCTTGATCGCCCGCTTGACCAGATCGGGACGGGCAGGGCGGACGCGTTCGTCCACATTCTGGCCGTAATAGCTGTAGGGCCAGCCGTAGAAGCCGCCGTCCTGCACCGATGTCATGTAGTCGGGCACGAGGTTCGGCCCCAGTTCGTCGCGTTCGTTCACGACCGTCCAGAGGACGCCCGTCTCTGGGTGGAAGGTCAGCCCGTTCGGATTGCGCAGGCCGGTCGCGTAAAGGCGGGCATGGCCTGTTGTGCGGTCGATTTCCCAGATCGCGGCGCGGCCCTTTTCCGCCTCCATCCCGTTTTCGGCCACGTTGGAGTTGGAGCCGACCGAGGCATAGAGCATCCGCCCGTCGGGTCCGAGCGCGAGGTCCTTGGTCCAGTGGTGGTTCAGCGGGCCGCCCGGCAGGGGG
>AYNO01000043.1 GCA_000500915.1 Rhodobacter sp. CACIA14H1 | reverse complement strand
TCATCTTCGGCACGCTCGGCTTTGTCTGGCGCATCGTCTGGGGGCTGACCAAGACGGTCGGCTTCATCACCGCCTCCATCCTCGCGGCGGCGATCCTCTTTTTCTACGCCCAGCTTCCGGCGGTGGAAGACCTGATCGACGCCCGCTCGCGTGGCTCCGTCACCTTCCTCGACCGCGAAAACAAGGTCTATGCGTGGCGCGGCGAAACCTTCGGCGGGATGATCACCGCCGACACCGTATCGCCCTTCCTGCACGATGCCGTGGTCGCCACCGAGGACCGCCGCTTCTACCGGCACTTCGGCATCTCGCCGCGCGGCATCGCCAGCGCGATCCGCATCAACCTCGCCGAAGGGCGCGGCCCGCTCGAAGGCAATGGCGGCTCCACCATCACACAGCAGGTGGCGAAACTCCTCTGCCTCGGCGTGCCCTACGACCAGACGCAGTGGAAATCCGAAGCGGATTACGAAGCCGACTGCCGCAAGGGCAGCATCTGGCGCAAGATCAAGGAAGTCCCCTATTCCATGGCGATGGAGTTCAAATACTCCAAAGAGGAAATCCTGACGCTCTACTTCAACCGCGCCTACCTCGGCGCCGGCACCCGCGGCTTCGAAGCCGCCGCCCAGCGCTATTTCGGAAAGTCCGCCAACGAGGTGAACGTCGCCGAATCCGCCATGCTCGCCGGCCTGCTCAAGGCCCCGTCCTACTTCGCGCCCACCAACAACATGGACCGCGCCCGCGCCCGCGCGAATGTCATCATCGGCCTGATGGAGGAACAAGGCTACCTGACCGCCGAACAGGCCGCCGATGCCCGCGCCAACCCCGCCCGCCTGTCCGAAGCCGCCGCATCGCGCTCGGGCGGGTTCTTCGCGGATTGGGTGATGGAAACCGCCCCCGCCTTCCTGACCAAACAGACGACCGAGGATGTCATCATCCGCACCACGCTGGACCAGAGGCTCCAGAAGGCGGCGGAAGAGGCGCTGGCCTATGTGTTCGAAACGAAGATCAAGCAGGGGTCGAAGGCACAGGCCGCCATCGTCGTGATGTCCGCCGACGGCGCTGTGCGGGCGATGGTCGGCGGCCGCAAGATCGAAGCCGCAGGCAGCTTCAACCGCGCCACGCAGGCGCTGCGCCAGACCGGGTCCACCTTCAAACCCTTCGCCTATGCCGCCGCGCTCGACCTGGGGTGGAGCCCCGAGGACTATGTCGAGGATACGCCCATCACCATCAACATCCCCGGCTCCGGCCCGTGGTCGCCCAAGAATTACGACGAGAAATACGAAGGGATGATCACCCTCACGCAGGCTCTGCGCGAAAGCCGGAACATCCCGGCGGTGAAAGTGTCCGAAACCGTGGGACGCGAGGCGGTGCGCACGGTGGCAACCGGCTTCGGCATCCGTTCGAACCTTGCCGACGGCCCCGCACTCGCGCTCGGCGCATCGGAATCCACCCTGCTCGAGATGACGGGGGCCTATGCGGGCATCCTGAACGGCGGGTCCTCCGTCACGCCCTACGGCCTGATGGAACTGCGCCTGCAGGGCGAGGATGAACCCCTGATCGGCGCCACGGGCGGGATCGGCGAAAGGGTCATACAGGAACAGTCGGCGCGTTACCTGACATGGATGCTCAACCAGGTCATCGAAAACGGCACCGGCACCCGCGCCAGGCTGGACGGACGCCCTGCGGCGGGCAAGACCGGCACCACGCAGGCCGCACGCGACGCGTGGTTCGTCGGCTTCACGGCCGATTACGTGGCGGGCGTCTGGATGGGCTATGACGACAACACGCCCCTCACCGGCGTCACCGGCGGGGGCCTGCCGGCCGAAATCTGGCACGAGGTGATGGTCAGGGTCCATGAAGGCGTCGAGATGAAGCCCCTGCCCATGGACATCCCCGAACCGCGCCTGCCGCCCGCACCGCAATACACCGACCCGGCCTATCAGAACCCCCAGCCCTACGGGCAGGAGCCGGTGCCGCAGCAACCCTTCCCCGACCAGCCGCAGCCTCAGCGCGACCGCTCGCAGGAAGACCCCGTCGAGTCGCTGCTGAAGGACCTGCTCGGCCTCTACTGACCGCCCGCGGTCCGCGCGAAAGGAAACGGCCCGCCGGTTTCCCGACGGGCCGCCGATGCCGATGGGCGCAGGGTCACAGCGTCTTCAGTTCCGCCACCAGACGGTCCACGTCGCCCTTGTTCTTGTCCAGAAGCGCCCCGATCTCCGTCCGCTCCGAGGCGAGCATGTTCACCCCCTCGATGATGATGTTGAAGAACAGGTTGCGCCCCGACTTGTCCGACACATGCCAGCGCAGGTCGAACGGCGCCTCGCCCTGCAGATAGGCGACCGAGATCACCTCGAAATAGCTCTTGATCGGACGCGCATCCGTCACCTCGATCCGCCCGCCGATGAACTCGCGGAAGCGCCGCCCGTACTTGCGCGACAGATAGCCCTGATAGGCCTTGGTAAAGGACGACAGCTGCGCCGCCGTCGCCTGACGCGCCGCCGGACCCAGCGCCGAACGCGCGATCACCGGCACATCGGCGTATTTCACGAACAGCCGCTCGAAATCGCCATACATCTGCTGTTCGGACTTGCCCGACCCGATGATGCGGTTCACATCCGCCACCGCCTTGTCGATCAGCCCCCGCGCATCGTCCACGGTCAGCGCAAAGACCGGCAGCGGCATCCCGAAGGCCGCCGAAGCCGCCAGCGCGATCGAGGTGAAGGAGCGGCGGGTCAGCCGCGAATTGCTGGGATCATTCTGCATAGGGGTCCTCGAAATCGGCATAGGGGTCCTCGAACCCGGCACTTTCACCGGCACGGGCACCGCTGCCGGACTGGCCAAGCTGGAACCGGCGGTTCTGAAGGTACAGCAGCCGCGCCTGGGCATAGCTGTCCGCGCTTTCATATAGGATCGAGTCGACCGTATCGCCATAGCGCGCCCGGTCACTCAGCCGCGAGGCGACCTTGGCCCCCGTCGCGTAATGCGACTCGGGACTCGGCAACGCCAGCCGCACGGGGTTCAGCGCCACATCCACGATCACGCCCACAAGGTCCCGGTCCGTGGTCGGCCCCATGAACGGCACTTCCGCATAGGTGCCTTCCGGCA
The DNA here is from genome assembly GCA_000500915.1 of Rhodobacter sp. CACIA14H1. GTDB lineage: Bacteria > Pseudomonadota > Alphaproteobacteria > Rhodobacterales > Rhodobacteraceae > Paragemmobacter. Next base: position 21,356 of record AYNO01000043.1, on the reverse strand, counting down.
CACCCCAGACATGCAGCGTCTCGCCGAAATCGGTCGGGTCCCCCGCCACGCCAAGCGCGGTGGCCGGATCGAACAGCCCGCCGATGCCCAGCGTGCTGTTGATGGCAAAGCGCAGCGTGTTCTCTGCCGCCTTGCCGATCCGCGCCTGCAGCAGGTTGTTCACCACATCGCCCGGCGCATCCAGATTGCTGGCGAAATTCGCCACCCCCCGCTCCACCGGTTCGGGCAGGACGGAACTGTAGGTATTGGCCGTCGGCCGCAACAGGGCCTTGTCCACACTGCGGTTGAAGGCGTGGATCTCGCGGTTCTGGGCTTCGTTCGGATCGTTGATGCCCGACGGAACCACCGCCGGACCGCAGGCGCTGACCAGAGCCGCGGCACAAAGCGCGGCAGACCGACCACGCCCGACAGACTTGGCGACCAGCACGAATGAAGGTATCAACAATGCAAGGATCATCTTTCAGACTTTACGAAGGATATCCGCCCCACCTACGGTGCCGGCCCGGCTCTTCAAGGCATATGTGCTGGAAGGGGCCAAGGCAACCACACGATCGTGTCATGTGGGTCACGTCCTGCGGTTTCCCGCCGGCACGCCGATCCGCAAGTGTAAAGTAACGAGGACCGCCGGATGTACCGGGCAGACCAAAGGCAGGGCGCCGCCGAACTGGCTGCCATCCGCCGCGCACAGCGCCCCCTCCTTCTGGCGGTCGTGCTGTTCTCCGTCGTCATCAACCTGCTGATGCTGACCGGCCCGCTCTACATGCTGCAGGTCTATGACCGCGTCCTCGGCAGCCGGTCCGAGGCGACGCTTGTCGCGCTGTCCGTCATCGTCACGCTGCTCTTCGTCGCCATGGGCGTGCTGGACGCCGCCCGCGCCCGCATCCTGTCCCGGATCGGGGCGCGGATGCAGGACGGTCTCGACCGCCGCGCCTTCTCGGCGGCCATCCGCAGGCTGATGGTCGCACCCGACGATCCGCCGGCACAGGCCGCGCAGGCCGATGTCGAGGCGATCCAGCGTTTCTGGTCCTCGCCTCTGGTCGCCGCGCTGTCGGACCTGCCATGGACCCCCATCTTCATCGCCGCGACCTTCATCCTGCATCCGCTCATGGGCTGGCTGTCGGTCGCGGGCATCGCCGTGATCTTCGGCATCACGCTCCTGAACCAGTGGGCGACGAAAGGCCCGCTCAACCGCGCCTCGGCGGCAGCGATCCAGGCCAAGCGCAGCTCCGAACTCCTCAAGGCCGAATCCGAGACGCTCCGCGCCCTCGGCATGACCGAAGCCGCCTTCGACCGCTGGCAGAAGGCCCGCTCCGTCGCGCTGGCCGACGGCATGGCCGCCACCGACACGGGCGGCAGCTTCACCGCCACCTCCCGCACCTTCCGCCTCTTCCTGCAATCCGCCATGCTCGGCCTCGGCGCATGGGTGGTGCTGCGCGGCGAACTGACCCCCGGCGCGATGATCGCAGGCTCCATCCTGATGGGCCGCGCACTCCAGCCCATCGAACAATCCGTCGCGCAATGGGCCGTCCTCACCCGCGCCCGCGAAGGGACGCACCGCCTCGTCACCCTGCTGGCCACCGTGCCGCAGGAACCGCCGCGCACCGAACTTCCCCGCCCGGCCGCCCGCCTCGAAGTGACCGGCCTCACCGTCGCCCCCCCCGGCAGCCCCCTTCCCGCCCTGCGCGGCCTGACCTTCACCCTGCAACCCGGACAGGCGGTCGGCGTCATCGGCCCCTCCGGTGCCGGCAAATCCACCCTCGCCCGCGCCCTGTCGGGCATCTGGCGCCCCGCATCCGGCCATATCCGCCTCGACGGCGCGACGCTGGACCAATACGGCCCCGAAACGCTGGGCGCCCTGCTCGGCTACCTGCCCCAGCGCGTCACCCTCTTCGACGGGACCATCGCCGAAAACATCGCCCGCCTCGCCACGCCGGATGACGCCAAGGTCATCGCCGCCGCCCGGGCCGCCGCTGCCCATGACATGATCCTCCGCCTGCCCGAAGGCTACGACACCCGCCTCAACACGCTGGGCGGCAGGCTCTCGGGCGGCCAGATGCAGCGTATCGGTCTGGCACGCGCCCTCTACGGCAACCCCGTGCTGCTCATCCTCGACGAACCCAACTCCAACCTCGACAACGAAGGCTCCCTCGCCGTCAACGCCGCCATCCGCGCCCACAAGGCCGCAGGGGGCGCCGCCCTCATCATGGCCCATCGCCCCGCCGCCATACAGGAATGCGACCTCCTCCTCGTGATCGAGGACGGCACCCGCCGCGCCTTCGGCCCCCGCGACCAGGTCCTGCGCGACATGGTCCAGAATGCCGGCGAAATCGCCCGCTCCACCACGCCCGGAGGCGTCAGATGACCCCGCGCAACCCGTGGACCGCCCGCGGCCCCGTCCTGCTGGGCACCCTCACCGTCGCCCTCCTGCTGGCCGCCATGATCGGATGGGGTCTCGGCAGCCGCATCGAAGGCGCCATCGTCGCCCCCGGACAGGTGCAGGTGGAAAGCAACCGGCAGGTCGTCCAGCATCCCGACGGCGGCGTCGTCGCCACCATCGCCGTGACCGAAGGCCAGCCCGTTGCCGCAGGCGACCTGCTGCTCACCCTCGATGGCAGCCTACTGGAGTCAGAACTCGCCATCGTGGAAAGCCAGCTCTACGAAAGCCGCGCCCGCCGTGCCCGGCTGGAGGCGGAACGCGACGACGCCCCCGCACCGGTCATCCCGCCCGACCTCGCCGCCATCGCGGCCGGACAGCCCGGCGTCGCCGAACAGGTCGAAGGCCAGCTCCGCCTGTTCGAGGCCCGCCGCGACACGATCACCCGCCAGACCGAACAACTCTCTCGCCGCAAGGACCAGATCGCCTCGCAGATCCGCGGCATCGACGCGCAGTCACAGGCCCTCTCCACCCAGCTCGACCTCATCCGGTCCGAACTCCGCGACCAGCAATCCCTGCTGGACAAGGGCCTTGCCCAGTCCGGCCGCGTCCTCGCCCTCGAACGGGAACAGGCCAGCCTCATGGGCCGTGTCGGCGAACTCGCCGCCATGCGGGCACAGGCCGAAGGCCGCATCACCGAGATCGAGATCGAGATGCTCCGCCTCGCCGCCGCCCGCCGCGAAGAGGCATCGACCCTCCTGCGCGACATCGGATCGAACGAACTGGAACTGGCCGAACGCAGCCGCGCCCTGCGCGAACGCATCGCGCGGCTGGACATCCGCGCGCCCGTGGCGGGCATCGTCCTGGGGCTGGCCGTCACGACACCCCGCGCGGTGCTCCGCCCCGCCGACCCCATCCTCTACCTCGTCCCGCAGGACCGCCCCCTCGTCATTTCGGCCCAGATCGCCCCCATCCACATCGACGAGGTGCATGTGGGCCAGCCCGTCCGCCTCACCTTCCCCGCCTTTCCGCACAGCACCACGCCGGAACTCACCGGCGCGCTCTCCGTCCTCTCCGCCGATGCCCTGACCGACCAGCGCAGCGGCCAGACCTATTACCGCGCCGAAATCACCCTCCCGCAGGGCGAGGCGGCGCGTCTGGGCGACCTCGTCCTCCTGCCGGGAATGCCCGTCGATGCCTTCATCCGCACGGGGGCCCGCACGCCCATGGCCTATCTGCTCAAACCCTTCACCGACTACTTCTCGCGCGCCTTCCGCGAATCCTGACCCCGCCCCCCGCTTTCCATCCGCGAATGGTCGCTTCCCGCCCTTGCCGCGCCCCGTCCCCGCCGCTAGCCTCCGCGCCAACCAGACCGCCCGACCAGACCGGAGGAAGCCATGTCCATCGAAGCCCGTCTCGCCGAACTCGGCGTCACCCTGCCCGACGCGCCCGCCCCCGCCGCGAATTACGTTCCCTTCGTCGTGGTGGGCAACCTCGTCCACGTCTCGGGCCAGATCAGCCAGACCGCCGCTGGCCTGACCAAGGGACGCCTCGGCGACGACATGACCGTCGAACAGGGGGCCGAAGCCGCGAAATCCTGCGCCATCTCCCTGCTGGCACAGGTGAAAAAGGCCTGCGGCGGCGACCTCTCGCGCCTTGTCCGCGCCGTGAAACTGGTGGGCTTCGTCAACTCTACCCCGGATTTCACCGACCAGCCGAAGGTCATCAACGGCGCCTCCGACTTCCTCGTCGCGGCGCTTGGCGATGCAGGCCGCCATGCCCGCTCCGCCGTCTCCGCCGCCTCCCTCCCGCTGGGGGTCGCGGTGGAAATCGAAGGCCTCTTCGAAATCCGCTGATCCCGATGCGCATCCCCCTGCCTGCGGCCTTCCTCAAGGCGCCGATCGCCCACCGCGCCCTGCACGACATCGGGCAGGGCCGGCCGGAAAACAGCCGCGCCGCCATCCGCACGGCCATTGCCGCAGGCTACGGGATCGAGATCGACCTCCAGCTCTCCCGCGACGGCGTCCCCATGGTCTTCCATGACGAAACGCTGGAACGCCTGACCCCCCGCGACGGCTGGCTCTGCGACCTGACCGCCGCCGAACTGGCCGCAATCCCGCTCAGGGGCGGGGACGAGACGATCCCCACCCTTGCGGAAATCCTCGCCCTCGTCGCGGGCCGCGTCCCCCTGCTGATCGAACTCAAGGACCAGACGCTCCGCATGGCCGAAACCGACGGCCGCCTCGAACAGGCCACCGCCGCGCTGCTCGCGTCCTATGACGGCCCCGTCGCGGTGATGTCCTTCAACCCCCACATGATCGCCCGCATGGCCGAACTCGCGCCGACCATCCCGCGCGGCCTCACCACCTCGGCCTACGACCCCGACGACTGGGCGCCCCTCCCCCCGAAACCTGCGACCGCCTGCGCCCCATCCCCGATTACGACCGCACCGCCTCAAGCTTCATCAGCCACGAACACACCGACCTGACCCGCCCCCGCCTGGCGGAACTGGCCGGACAGGGCGCGGCCATCCTCTGCTGGACCATCAAATCGCCACAGGCCGAAGCACAGGCCCGCCGCATCGCGCAGAACATCACCTTCGAACACTACCCCGCAGCCCTGCCCGCTTGACGCGGCGATGCCCCGCGCCACCTCTCCCTGCATGGTCATTTTCCGTCTTCAAATATCCTCGGGGGGCTCGGGGGGCAGACGGCCCCCCGCCCCTCCCCAAGCGACCGGCATGGCCCAGTGACCCTGAAAACCGACCTCCTCGAAAACCTCGCCGCGATCCCGGCCGCCGACTGGGATGCGCTGGCCTGCCCCGGGGCATCGGGCGGCACCCGCCCGACAGACCCCTTCACCACCCACCGCTTCCTCTCGGCGCTGGAAAGCTCCGGCTCCACCGGCACCGGCACCGGCTGGCAGGCCCGCCCGCTGGTCATCCGCGACGACCACCGCCCCCTCGCCGTCGCCCCGCTCTACGTAAAGACCCACTCGCAGGGCGAATACATCTTCGACCACGGCTGGGCGCAGGCCTATGAACGCGCGGGCGGCCGCTACTACCCCAAACTCCAGATCGCCGTCCCCTTCACCCCCGCCACCGGCCGCCGCCTGCTGCACGCCCCCGACGCCCCCCATGCCCGCGACGCCCTGATCGAATCCGCCATCGGCCTTGCCGAAGGCAACCGCCTCTCCTCGCTCCACATCACCTTCTGCACGGGCGAAGAGGCGGAAACCCTAGCCGCCCGCCACGGCCTCCTGCACCGCGTCACCCAGCAATTCCACTGGGAAAACCGCGGTTACACGACCTTCGACGACTTCCTGAACGACCTCTCCTCGCGCAAGCGCAAGATGATCCGCAAGGAACGCGAAACCGCCCGCGCCTCGGGCCTGACGATCCGGCAACTGACCGGCGATGACATCCAACCCCACCACTGGGACGCCTTCTGGACCTTCTACCAGGACACCGGCGCCCGCAAATGGGGCACCCCCTACCTCACCCGCCGCTTCTTCACGCTCGCCCATGAAACCATGCGCGACGACATGCTCCTCGTCCTCGCCGAACACCCTGACGGCACCCCCGTCGCGGGCGCACTCAACTTCATCGGGCGCGACACGCTCTACGGCCGCTACTGGGGCTGCATCGAAGACCACCCCTGCCTGCATTTCGAACTCTGCTACTATCAGGCCATAGACTGGGCCATCGCCCACCACCTCCCACGGGTCGAAGCCGGCGCACAGGGCGAACACAAGCTCGCGCGTGGCTACCTGCCCACCCCTGTCCATTCCCTGCACCACATCACCGACCCGTCCCTGCGCGACGCCGTCGCACGCTACCTGCAGGCCGAACGCCGCGCCGTGGACGAAGAGATCGAGGTGCTGACCGCCTACGGCCCCTTCCGGCGCGTCACCGCCGAGGAGTGACGGACCGCTTGACGCAAAGGCGGTTAAGGATTCTCCTGCGCCCACCCCTTGCCGGAAGGCCCGCCATGCCCGACCGCCCCGCCTACCAGCCCATCACCGACAGCGACCTTGCCCCCCTGCTCGCCACCGGCTGGATGGTGATCGAAGGCGGCCGCGCCATCGCCAAGGTCTATACCTTCACCAATTTCATCGAAGCCTTCGGTTTCATGACCCGCGCCGCCCTCTGGGCCGAGAAATGGAACCACCACCCCGACTGGGCCAATGTTTACAAGACCGTGACCGTCACGCTGACGACGCATGACACCCACGGCCTGACCGACATGGATGTGAAACTGGCCACCAAATTCGACCAGCTCGCCTACGACTAGTCCTCCACCTCCACCGTCGCCCAGGTCTCGAAACACACGCCCCCGGCCAGCGCCATCACCCCGATGGTGGCCCGCCCGCCAAGCCCCCGCTCGCGTCCGAACACCTCCACGAACAGGTCCGACAGCCCGCTGGAAACCTTGTGGACATCCTCGTAATCCGGCGTGCAGACGACGAAGTTCAACGTCCGCACGATGCTTTTCACACGGTCCAGCGACCCCACCGCCTGCCGTATCCCGCCCAGCACGTTCAGCCCCGTCCGCCGCGCCGCCTGATAGCCCTGCTCGGTCGTGACATCCGCCCCCAACCGACCCTTGTGGGTGATCTCCGTCCCCACCTGCGCCACATGGCCCGACAGGAACAGCAGGCTCCCCACGCGGTGATAGGGCTTCATCGTCCCGTAATCCGCCCCGTAATACCCCATCCTGTCGAAATCCGGGATATCCAGCCCCATCTCGATCGCCAGCCGCTCCGGTGTCATGTCCAGCCCTCCTGAAACCTGCCGCCAGCCTGCCCCGCGCCGGACAACCCTTCAAGCCGCCTCCGGCGTCAACCATGGTCGCAAAAGCGCCAGAGGATGCGCCCGCAGCGTCAGCCGCAGCGACACGTAATCCTCCACCACCTGCTCCCCCACCGTCATCTCGCGCAGGGTGACGGCAGGCTCCACGATCCCCTCGCCATCCATATCCCCCGCGAACAGCGGCAGCGGAGACCCCTCCACCAAGGCCTTCGCCGCCCACAGCGCCTCGCGCCGCGACAGCCCCAGCACGGCGAAACAGTCCGCCTCGGCCAGCCGCGCCAGCATCCGCGCCCCCAGCCCGGCGCGGCGCCAGACATCCTCCACCGCCGCATAGCCGTTGCCCCGCGCCGCCACGATCCACTGCGCCTCTTCCTCGGCCACGCCCTTGATCTGGCGGAACCCCAGCCGCAGCGCCAACCCGCCCCGCCCGTCCGGCTCCATCACATTGTCCCAATGGCTTGCATTGATGCAGGGCGGGCGCACCACAACCCCATGCTCCCGCGCATCCCGCACGATCTGGGCAGGCGCATAGAACCCCATCGGCTGGCTGTTCAGCAAAGCGCAGGCAAATATCCCCGGATGATGCCGCTTCAGCCACGCGCTGGCATAGACCAGCAAGGCAAAGGACGCCGCATGGCTTTCGGGAAAGCCGTAACTCCCGAACCCCTCGATCTGCGCGAAACACCGCGCCGCGAAATCCCCGTCATAGCCATTCGCAGCCATCCCCGCCATGAACCGGTCGCGGAACTCGCTGACATTCCCGTGCTTCTTGAACGTGGCCAGCGACCGCCGCAGCCGGTCGGCCTCGGTCGGGGTGAAGCCCGCCCCGATGATGGCAATCTGCATCGCCTGTTCCTGGAACAGCGGCACGCCCAGCGTCTTGCCCAGCACCCGCCCCAACTCGTCCGACGGGAACGTCACCACCTCCTGCCCGTTCCGCCGCCGCAGGAAGGGATGCACCATGTCGCCCTGTATCGGGCCGGGCCGGATGATGGCGACCTGGATGACAAGGTCATAGAAGGTCCGCGGCCGCATCCGCGGCAGGAAGTTCATCTGCGCCCGGCTTTCCACCTGGAACACGCCCAGACTGTCCGCCCTGCACAGCATGTCATAGGTCGCCGCATCCTCGGCGGGCAGGCTGGCCAGCGTGTGGCGGATGCCGTGATGCGTCTCCATCAGGTCGAACGCCTTGCGGATGCAGGTCAGCATCCCCAAGGCCAGCACATCCACCTTCAATATCCCCAAAGTGTCGATGTCATCCTTGTCCCAGCAGATGACGGTCCGGTCCTCCATCGTCGCATTCTCCACCGGCACCAGCTCGTCCAGCCGCCCCTCGGTGATGACGAAGCCGCCGACATGCTGGCTCAGGTGACGCGGAAACCCCTGTATCTCGTCGATCAGCTGCATCGTCAGCGCCAGCCGCCGGTCGCCCGGGTCCAGCCCGATCTCGCGCAGCCGCACATCCGTAATCTGCCCCGGCCCGCCCCAGCCCCATATCTGGCTCGACATCGCGGCCAGCGTGTCCTCGGTCAGCCCCATCGCGCGGCCCACCTCGCGCACCGCCCGCTTGCCGCGATAATGGATCACCGTGGCGCATAGCCCCGCGCGGTGGCGGCCATAGCGTTCATAGATGTGCTGGATCACCTCCTCGCGCCGCTCATGCTCGAAATCCACGTCGATATCGGGGGGCTCGTTCCGCGCCTCTGAGACAAAGCGCTCGAACACCATCGTCCCGATCTCCGGGCTGACACTCGTCACGCCCAGCGCATAGCAGACCACCGAATTCGCCGCCGACCCGCGCCCTTGACAGAGTATCCCCCGCCCCCGCGCGAACTGCACGATGTCATGCACCGTCAGGAAATAGGGCTCGTAGCGCAGCTTCCCGATCAGCGCCAACTCATGCTCCATCTGCGCCCGCACGCGGTCGGGAACCCCATAGGGATAGCGCCAGTCCAGCCCCGCCCGCGCCAGCCGCGCCAACCGCTCTGCCGCCGTCTCCTCCCCCGTCACCTCGGACGGATACTCATAGCGCAACTCGTCCAGCGAAAAGCGCAAGCGTGCAGCCACCTCCCCCGCCCGATGCACCGCGTCCTCATGCCCTGCAAACAGCCGCAGCATCTCGGCCTCCGACCGCAGGCGCTGCTCGGCATGGGGCAACGCCCGCCGCCCCAGATCATCGACCCGCACCCCCAGCCGGATCGCCGTCAGCACATCCGCCATCCGACGCCGCGACCCGTGATGCATGATGGGCAGCGCCGACGCGACGGGCGGCATCCCCACCGTCCCGGCCAACCGCTCCAGCCGCAGGAACCGCGCCCTGTCCTGCCCGTCATAGCGCGGCGCCACCAGCAGGAAACACGCCCCCCCGAAAGCCGCCATCAGCCGCCCCGCAAAGGCCCGCCACGCCTCCATCTGCCCCCGCGCAGGGGGATGGACCAGCAGCACCATCCCCGCCCCCAGTCCAGCAGGTCACTGACGGACAGGTCGCACTCCCCCTTCACCGCCCGCAACCGGCCGAGCGAGATCAGGCGGCACAACCGCCCCACCCGCCCGATCCTCCGGCAGGCATGTCACCGTGAACCCGTCCCGCAACACCACCCGCGCCGCCGGGATCAGCCGCGTCCCCGGCCAGTCCCGCCCCTCCTCCGCCGCCACCCGCGCCATCTCCCGCGCCTTGGCATGGGCCCGCACGATGCCCGCGACGGAATTCACATCCGCCACCGCCACGCCCGCCATCCCCATCTCGGCGGCACGCGCCATCATCTCCTCGGGATGCGATGCCCCGTGAAGGAAGGTGAAATTGGACAGGGCCGACAGTTCGACGAAAGCCATGGGCAGCAGGGGATTCGCAGATGTTCCGACAGGAACATTATAGGAACATTTGCCCCGAGGACGAGTCCCGAACCGGCCTCCACCCGCCCTCACACCCCGTCGAAAAGGATATCCACCGCCCGCTTCAGCACATCCCGCTCAGCGGCGAGACTCGTGACAAGGTCGCGCAATTCCGTCCCGGGCAGCGCGGCCATCTCCTGTACCCGCACAATCCAGGCCGATCCCTCCACCTCCACCAGAGGGGTCAGACCTGGAAAGGCCGCATACCGCCCCGCCTCGCGCAATGGCGCAACCATCCGCGACACCTGCAGCCCGATCAGATCCGTCTGCAGGTCCACGACCAGCATTCCACTCTTCAGACGAAACACATCGAACTGCGCCACGAGAACCAACCTTCAGAACGTGCGATAGGACGCCAGTGCCAACCCCTCACGCGCCACTTCCTCGGCATAGGCCTCAAGCGCCGCACGGTTCTCCTCGCGCCACAGACGGTTGCGCTCGGCCTTCGTCGCCTCGGCAATCGCCGCCTCGGCCAGACGCGACATGTTCAGGCCCAGCGCGCGGGCTTCCTCCGCCACCTCGGCATCAACCGTCAGGTTCACCTTGATCCGGCCCATGGTCCGCACCCCAAATCGTCCGTATGCTTTAGGAGTATATATCACCCGCACAACTCATCAACCCGCCTCACCCTTCCCCCAGTATCGCCTCCAGCGCCTCTTCCGCCGTCTCCACGAAACGGAACAGCTCCAGATCCGACGCCGCGATCAGCCCTTCCTCCGCCAGCGCCTGCCAATCCACGATCTTCTCCCAGAAGGCCCGCCCGAACAGCAGGAACGGCACCCGCTTCATCCGCCCCGTCTGGATCAGCGTCAGCGCCTCGAACATCTCGTCCAGCGTCCCGAACCCGCCGGGAAAGATGCAGACCGCCCGCGCCCGCATCAGGAAATGCATCTTGCGGATGGCGAAATAGTGGAAGTTGAAGCACAGGTCCGGCGTGACAAACCCGTTCGGCGCCTGCTCGTGCGGCAGCACGATGTTCAGCCCGATCGACTGCCCCCCCGCCTCGGCCGCGCCCCGGTTGCCCGCCTCCATGATCCCCGGCCCGCCGCCCGTGACGACCACCAGCTCCCGCCCATAGCTCTTCAGGCTCTCCACCGTGATCAGATGCGCCAGCTTCCGCGCCTCCTCGTACCACGGCGCCAGCGCCCCCGCCGGCCCCGCCCCGTCCGGCCGCACCCGCGCCGATCCCATCACCACGACCGTGGACCGTATCCCCCGCTCGTCGAGCACCATCTGCGGCTTCAGCAGTTCCAGCTGCAACCGCACCGGCCGCAACTCCTCGCGCATCAGGAAATCGGTGTCGGTGAAGGCCAGCCGATAGGCCGGCGCCCGCGTCTGGGCGGTGTCCGGCAACCGCTCCGCGGCTGCCGCATCCTCGGTGCTGTCACGGAAAGGGTGCGTGCGCCCGTCATCCTTGGGTGTCATGCCGTTCCTCTTGTTGCGAAGGGCTTTCGCCCTCTCTATAGGGTCGCACCGGACCAGACCAATCAAAACGGGGGGAATGCCGTGACCTACGCCGCGCTGGAAGCTGCCATCGAAACCGCGTGGGACGCCCGCGACACCATCACCCCCGCGACCAGGGGCGAAGCCCGCGACGCGATCGAAGCCACCCTCGACGCGCTGGACAGCGGCAAGCTCCGCGTGGCCGAACGGCAGGCGGACGGGCAGTGGCACGTCAACCAATGGGCCAAGAAGGCGGTCCTGCTGTCCTTCCGCCTGACCGACATGTACGAAATCTCCGGCTCCAACGGCGGCGCGAACTGGTGGGACAAGGTGCCCTCCAAATGGCAGGGCTGGACCGCCGACGACTGGCGCAAGGCCGCCTTCCGCGCCGTCCCCGGCTCCATCGTCCGCCGCTCGGCCTATATCGCCAAGGGCGTGGTCCTCATGCCCTCCTTCGTGAACATCGGCGCCTATGTCGATGAAGGCTCCATGGTCGATGGCTGGGCCACCGTCGGCTCCTGCGCACAGATCGGCAAGAACGTCCACCTCTCGGGCGGCGTCGGCATCGGCGGCGTGCTGGAACCGATGCAGGCCGGCCCGACGATCATCGAGGACAACTGCTTCATCGGCGCCCGGTCCGAGGTGGTGGAAGGCTGCATCATCCGCGAAGGCTCGGTCCTCGGGATGGGCGTGTTCATCGGCAAATCGACCAAGATCGTGGACCGCGAAACCGGCGAGGTGATGTATGGCGAAGTCCCCGCCGGTTCCGTCGTCGTCGCAGGCTCCATGCCGTCCAAGGGTGGCATCAACCTCTACTGCGCCGTGATCGTGAAGAAGGTGGACGCCCAGACGCGCTCCAAGACCTCGATCAACGAACTCCTCCGCGACTGACCTGCCCGTAGGGTGCGCCATGGCGCACCCTACCCGTCCCCGCCAGTCCTGCAGCGTGCGCCGCCTCACGCGCTCTGGCCCACAAGGACCGCCGCCTCGCGCCCCTTCACCTCCATCCGCGCCAGCGGCCCGTACCCCGCCGGATCGTCGCGCAGCGCGGGAAACAGCCGCAGCACCTCCTCCCGCACCTCGGCATCGAACCCGTCCAGCGTCGCCGGAGCCGGAAAATAGCTCTCGCAGGGCAGACCGTTCGCCGTCACCACCTCGTGACGGTCGAACAGCAGATGCAGATAGGTCACCTCGCCCCCTTCCCGCAGCCGCACGGCCCGGCCATCGACAAGGTGTTTCGCCTTGACCAGCACCTCCCCTTCGCCGAACAGAAGTTCCGCCCGCGCCCCTTCCACCAGCACCCGGTGGCAAGGCGACACAAGCACCGCCCCATGGTCGCCAAAGGTTCCCGCCGCGATCTCCACCGGCGCATCCCGCCCGACCGCCCGCCGCACCGACCGCCCGACCCAGCGCAGCACCTGCGCCCCGTGATCCCGGGTCAGCACCGGATCGCCGGGCCGCAACCGCTCCACCGCAACCTCGCCCGCAGGCACGGCGATCCGCGTCCCTTCCACGAAACAGGCCACGATGTTCAGGTTCAGGAAGGCGACGTCCGTGGTCCCCGCGCTGTCCTTCACCTCGTAGGTCAGCACATGGTCGTCCAGATGCCCCGCCGAATTGACGTAAAGCACCCCGTTGGACCCGACCGTGACGATATCCCCCGACGGCAGCGTGACCTTGCTGCCCACCGTCACCGCGACGCCGTTCACCTTGGTGATGGTCAGCGGGCCCGAGAAACTCGACCGGTCGTTCTGCAACACGTTGACCGACGCGAAGGACCCCTTGCGCAGCGTCAGGGAGTCGTCCTGCGCGATCAGTGCCACCTGCACGGAATCCGCCGCGATCAGCACCGCCGAGTCATAGATATGGTCCCCCGCATCCGCGATGGCCAGCCGGAAGGTGTTCTGCTGGTTCGGGACGACCGGCACCTTCAGCGTCAGCGTGACGGTGAATCCGTCCATCTCCGTGTTATAGGTGTTCGACGCCGCAGGGTTGTTGACGTAAAGGTTCTCGTTCGACCGGTTGTTGATGTTGTCGATGGTGATGTCGCCGGTCCCCACGGTCAGCGTGGCCGGAACCCCGTTCACCCAGATGGCAACCGCATCGTTGAATCCCTGGTTGACGTATTCCAGATATTCTTCCGACGACCAGACGATCTGCATCGTCAGCATGTTCCCGACCGGCACGAAGACCGCCGAAAAGACCGCCGCGTCAAAGGTCGGCTGCCCCGACACCTGACTCAGCATGGCATCCCCGCCGGTCCCGAAATTCGTCGAGGTGCTCTCGTACAGGTTCGCATCCGCCGACCCGTGCGAGAAATGGGCGACCTGCCCCGTGGACAGGATCAGCCCGCTATCGGACGGGGCGACACCGGGCGCGGTCGTATAGGCGCCCGAAAAGATGCCCGCCTGCGCGGCATGCCCGGTATAGCTTGCCGATACGACGGTCACGCCAGCCCCGAAGATCGCCTCGGCCATCTGCATCGCGCTCGCGGAAACGATGGTCAATGCGGTCAAATCCGGCCTCCTGCGCCCCGCACCGCATGGTCGCGGCAATCGGGGAAACGGCAGGACAGGGAATCATTTTAACAATTCTTAACAACACCGGCCCGCTTTGCGCTTTCCCCGCCGCGGTGCTAACAGGTCCACCGGAAAAGGGGACCGACATGGCCGAAGACAGCGAAAAACCCGGACGCGAAAAGCGCCGCCAGCAGGTCTATACTCTGGTGGTCGAAGTCGGCCGCAAACCCGGCGACGGGCTGCCGGACAAATCCACCGGCGCGGCGCTCATGGTCTATGCCTCGGGCGTGGACGAAGAGGAAGCGGTGCGCGAAACCGTCGCCATCCTGAAACAGGCAGACCTCGCTCCGCTCGATGTCTCGGGCTACGGCACGCTGGACGACCGGCTCAAGGCAGGGGACGACATCGACGCCGAAGAACGCGCCCTCATGCAGCGGGCGCTGGACGAGAATTCGGTCATCGTCGCCCAGATGACCCCGTTCTTCGACTGACCGTCACACCGCCCGCCGCTGCGTGCGCGACAGCGCATGGCGCAGCGGCTTCGTCTCGAAGGCATCCAGCAGTCGGCGCACGGGCGGCACGCCCTCCGGCCCGGCCGTCGCCAGCAGGCAGCCATCCGCCTCGATCAGCTCCGGCATCCCCAGATCCAGCACGACCCCCACCGCCGCCGCCCGCCGCCCCTCGGCATGGGCCATGGTCCCGTCCGCCAGTTCCCGCGCAAGGACCAGCACCTCCTCGTCGCCGAACAGATACTCCGCCTCCGCCCCGCCCACCCAGACCGGCTGGTCGGGCGAGACGAGGATGTCGGCCCGCCGCCCCCAGAACGGCGCCCGCAGGCGGATCGGCGCAAGGTTGCCCCGGCTCGGCACCGTCACGCGGGTGACACCCAGCAGCGGCACCGCCCCCTGGTCGCGCGTCATCACACGGTCCCCCGGTTCCAGCGTTCCCGCGGCCACCGGCCCGCGCGGCGTCAGGACAGGCGTCGCCGTCCCGATCCACCCCATGGGCGACGGCAGCGCCGCGCCCGGCATCATCCCGAACCACAGCAGGGAAGGATGGCGCAGCACGCCCTCCCCGCCCGCGCAAAGCCGCTGCACATCCGCCACATCCGGCGCGATGACGCCCCGCCCCTCTGCCGCCAGCCGCCGCGCCCCCTGCTCCAGCACTATGGACCAGGCCCGCCCCGCCATGTCCCAGCCGAAGGTCAGCCGTGCCACCCCTTCCTTCTGCCACAAGGGCCCGGGCAGCACATGCCGCACCAGCCGTTCCCCCCGCCGCAGGATCAGCGCGACACCGGCCCCCAGATCGTGGAACAGCGAAAAGGCCACCTCCTCGCCGCCTGCGCCGTCCGGCGGCATCCGCAGGTCCAGCAGGACACCGGCCCCTGCCAGCGGCATGTCGATCTCGAACACCATCACCCCGCGCGGCAAGGGTCCCGCCGCGGGCGCACCGGGCGGGGGCGGCTGGTCCGAAAGGGCGATCCAGCGGTTCAATTCGGGCGGCGCAAACGTTTCATCCCGGATATTAATGAACCGCCCCCGTGCCCTTTTCAACTCCGACGCGCAGCACGGGTGCCGCCGTGCGGTTGCAGACCCCGTCCCGCAAGTCTATCCATCCCCTAAAGCAGACGAGGATGCCATGCCCACCGATCCCGCCGCCCTGACCGCCGCCCTGATCCGCTGCCCCTCGGTCACACCGGCCGAAGGCGGCGCATTGGTGCTGCTGGAGGGCCTGCTCGCACAGGCGGGCTTTGCCTGCACGCGCGTGGACCGCAACGGAACGCCCAACCTCTTTGCCCGCTGGGGCGCCCGGGGCGCAAACCGCAGCTTCGGCTTCAATGGCCATACCGATGTCGTCCCCGTGGGCGATGTCACGGCATGGACGCAGGACCCCTTCGGCGCGGCCGTCATCGACGGCTGGATGTACGGGCGCGGCGCGACCGACATGAAATCCGGCGTTGCCGCCTTCGCCGCCGCAGCCATCGACTTCGTCACCGACACCCCGCCCGAGGGCGCGATCATCCTCGCCATCACCGGGGACGAGGAAGGCGATGCGCAGGACGGCACCGTGGCGCTGCTCGACTGGATGGCACGGAACGGCGAACGCATGACCCATTGCCTCGTGGGCGAACCCACCTGCCCCGACCACATGGGCCAGATGATGAAGATCGGCCGCCGCGGCTCGCTCACCGCATGGTTCACGGCGACGGGCGTGCAGGGCCACTCTGCCTATCCCCACCGCGCCAGGAACCCGATGCGGGCCCTGACCACGCTGCTGTCCCGCCTGCCCGACCAACTGGACGGCGGCACCGCCCATTTCGACCCCTCCACGCTCCAGATCACCACGATCGATTGCGGCAATCCGGCGAACAACGTGCTCCCCGCGCGGGGAACGGCCACCGTCAACATCCGCTTCAACGACGCCCATAGCGGCGACAGCATCGCCGCATGGCTGAAGACCGAAGCCGCCAAGGTCGAACAGGAAACCGGCGTCACCATCGCCACCCGCATCCAGATTTCCGGCGAAAGCTTCCTCACCCCGCCCGGCGACCTCTCCGCACTGGTCTCCCGCGCCGTGCAGGCCGAAACCGGCATCACGCCGGAACTGTCCACCACCGGCGGCACCTCCGACGCCCGCTTCGTCAAGGACCACTGCCCCGTGGTGGAATTCGGCCTCGTCGGCAAGACCATGCACCAAGTGGACGAACGGGTGGAGGTCGCCCAGATCCACCAGCTCAAATCCATCTACACCCGTATCCTGCAAGACTACTTCGCCGCATCCTGACCCATGACCCTGCACATCGCCCCCACCCGCGACATCGCCACCTGCCGCCAGCTCCGCCGCACCGTCTTCATCGAAGAACAGGGCGTCCCCGAAGCGGACGAGATCGACGACAAGGACGACGACGCCATCCACCTTCTGGCCACCGAGGACGGCCACCCCGTCGGCTCCGCCCGCCTCCTGCTGACCGGCACCACCGGCAAGATAGGCCGCGTCTGCGTCCTGCGCAGCCATCGCGGCACCGGCCTCGGCGCGGCCCTGATCCGCGCAGCGATTGCCGAACTCCGCGCACGGGGCATAACGACCGCCAAACTCGGCAGCCAGACCCACGCCATCGGCTTCTACGAACGCCTGGGTTTCACCCCCGCCGGCCCCGAATACATCGACGCCGGCATCCCCCACCGCGACATGACCCTCTCCCTCTGACCAGGCGGAGCGGGCGCAAGCGCCCGCACGCCCGAAGGTCGGAGGCGCAGGCGCCTCCTCCGCGTCAGGGGCGCACGCGCCCCTCTGGCCGCAAGCGGCCATTCACCCCGTGGATATTTGAAGAACGGATGAAACGGCCCTTCATCCGTTCTTCAAATATCCTCGGGGGTCCGGGGGCAGACAGCCCCCGGCGGGTCGGGCCGGGAACCGCGCCCGAAGGAATGGCCTTTCCCCGCAACCCGTGCTAGGGCAGGACCATGCAGGAGATCCCCACCAAAGCCCAGATCCTTCAATGGATCGCCGACAATCCCGGCCTTTCGGCCAAGCGCGACATCGCCAAGGCCTTCAACATCAAGGGCGCAGCGCGCATCGACCTGAAGCGCATCCTGCGCGAGCTGGAGGATGAGGGCGCGGTCACGAAGAAGGCCCGCACCTACCGCGACCCCGATACGCTGCCCCCCGTCACCCTGCTGACCGCCCTGCCGCCCGATGCGCAGGGCGACATCTTCCTGCGTCCGATGGAATGGCAGGGCGCGGCAGAGGACGCCCCCCGCATCCTCTTCATCCCCAAGAAGGGCGACCCCGCCCTCGGCGCGGGCGACCGGGTGCTGGCGCGTCTGGCGAAGGTCGATCTCGACGACTACCAGTACGAGGCGCGGCTGATCCGCCGTCTCGGATCGAACCCCGTAAAGGTTCTGGGCATCTTCCGCCGCACGGCCGAAGGCGGCCGCATCGTTCCCATCGACAAGGGCGCCGACAAGGACTGGCTGGTCGGTCCGGGCGACACGGCTGACGCCCGCGACGGCGAGCTGGTGGAGGCCGAACAGCACGGGCCCAAGCGGATGGGCCTGCCCCGCGCCCGCATCGTGCAGCGCCTTGGCGACCCGATGGGGCCAAAGGCCGTCTCGCTCATCGCCATCCACCAGCACGGCATTCCCGACCGCTTTCCCGACCCCGTTCTGGCCGAGGCCGAGGCTGCGAAGCCCGCCCCGATGGACAGCCGCGAAGACCTGCGCGACCTCCCCCTCGTCACCATCGACCCGTCCGATGCCCGCGACCATGACGACGCGGTCTATGCCGAAGCCGATACCGACGACCACAACCCCGGCGGCCATATCGTCTGGGTCGCCATCGCCGATGTCGCCCATTATGTCCGCCCCGGTTCCGCCCTGGACCGCGAGGCACGGAAGCGCGGCAACTCCACCTATTTCCCCGACCGCGTGGTCCCCATGCTGCCCGATCTCCTGTCGGGCAACCTCTGTTCCCTGCACGAAGGGGTGGACCGTCCCTGCCTTGCCGTCCGCCTGAAGCTGGACGCGGAAGGCCACAAGATCAGCCACCGCTTCGTCCGCGGCATGATGCGTTCTGCCGCCTCGCTGACCTATGAAGAGGTGCAGCAGGCCCATGACGGCCACCCAAGCCCGCGCACCGCGCCGCTGGTCCCCCGCATCATCGCGCCGCTCTACGCCGCCTATGCCGCCGCGACCAAGGCCCGCCACCTGCGCCAGCCGCTCGACCTAGACCTGCCGGAACGCAAGATCGTGCTGTCGGACGAGGGCAAAGTCCTGTCGGTCGCCTTCCGCGAACGCTTCGACGCGCACCGGCTGATCGAGGAATTCATGATCCTCGCCAATGTCGCCGCGGCCGAGGAACTGACACGCCTGAAGCGCCCCCTCCTCTTCCGCGTGCACGAGGAGCCCAGCCCCGAAAAACTAGACGCCCTGCGCGAGGTGGCCGAGGCGTCGGGCTTCACCCTCGCCAAGGGGCAGGTGCTGAAGACCGCCCACCTCAACCGCCTGCTGGCGCAGGCGCAGGGGACCGAATTCGACGAGCTGATGAACATCACCACCCTGCGCTCCATGACGCAGGCCTATTACCACCCCGAAAACTTCGGCCATTTCGGCCTGTCGCTGCGCAGCTACGCGCATTTCACCTCGCCCATCCGCCGCTATGCCGACCTGATCGTCCACCGCGCCCTGATCGCGGGGCACAACTGGGGCCGCGACGGGCTGTCGCCGCAGGACATCGAAGCCCTGGACGAAACGGCGAAGCTCATCTCCGACGCCGAACGCCGGTCGATGACCGCCGAACGCGACACCAACGACCGCTACCTTGCCGCCTACCTGTCCGACCGCGTGGGCAGCGAATTCACCGGCCGCATCTCGGGCGTCCAACGCTTCGGCCTTTTCGTGAAGCTGGACGAAACCGGGGCCGACGGCCTGATCCCCATCCGCGAGGTGGGGCGCGAGTTCTTCCATTACGACGACCAGACCCAGACCCTGATGGGCGCCGATACCGGCCTGACTCTCGGCATCGGGCAGAAGGTCACCGTCCGCCTTGCCGAAGCCGTCCCCGTCACCGGCGGGCTGATGCTGGAACTCCTCTCGCTCGACGGTGCGCCCCTGCCGCGCAGCCCGCGCGCGGGGAAGAAGGGCCGCTTCTCGCCCCGCAAACCCGGCGCCTCGGCCGCCCGCGACGCGAAGCTGAAGCGCAAGGTCCTCCGCAAGCGGCGCTAGGGCGGCAGAACTCCGCCCTGCCCTTGCCGATGCGTCTTTGCGGCGGCCCCCGCCTGCACTATCTTCCTGTGCAACCACAAGAAGAAGCAGTCATTTCCGCAGGCAGGTGTTCCATGCAGACGTCTTTCCTTTCCCTCGCGCTTCCCTTCCTCGCGCTGCCCGCCCTTGCAGGCCCGCCCGCCTTGCCGCACCTTGGCATACCGCAGCAACCGCAAGACGGCATCGTGACCCTGATCGGCACCCAATCCGGCCTCGACCAGTGGATCGAGGGCTTCCGCCCCCGCGCCCTGTCCGCAGGCATTTCGCCCGCCACCTTCGACCGCGCCTTCCGGGGCGTGCGCTACAACGCGGATGTGATCGAGAAAGACCGCAACCAGGCCGAATTCACCCGCGCCATCTGGGATTACCTCGACCGTGCCGTGTCCGACAAACGGGTGGAGAACGGCAAGAAGGCCCTGCGGCAGAACCGCCGCCTGCTGGCGCGGCTCGAGGCGACCTATGGCGTCCCGAAAGAGGTGATCGTCGCCGTCTGGGGGCTGGAATCGAGCTACGGCGACAATCGCGGCGACATCCCGGTGATCGAGGCATTGGCAACCCTCGCCTATGACGGTCGTCGGGGGCGGTTCTTCGAGGCGCAGCTGATCGATGCGCTGAAGATCCTGCAGAGGGGCGACGTGCGCCCCGGCAACTTCACCGGAAGCTGGGCGGGGGCGATGGGCCATACCCAGTTCATCCCCTCAAGCTTCAACGCCTTCGCGGTGGATTTCGACGGCGACGGGCGGCGCGACATCTGGTCCGATGACCCGACCGACGCGCTGGCCTCCACCGCTGCCTATCTGGCGAAATCCGGCTGGCAGCCGGGGGTGCCGTGGGGGATGGAAGTCGCCCTGCCGCAGGGCTTCGACCACGGGCTGGCGGGCAAGGGGAACCGCATGGCCTCGTCCGACTGGGCCGCGATGGGGGTGCGTCAGGCCGACGGGCGGCCCCTGCGCGACCACGGCCCCGCCGCGCTGCTGATGCCTGCGGGGGCGCGGGGGGCGGCCTTCCTGATCTACGCCAATTTCCGTGCCATCGAACGCTACAATGCCGCCGATGCCTATGTCATCGCCATCGGCCACCTGTCCGACCGCCTTGCGGGCGGCGACCCGATCCGCGCCGCATGGCCGCGCGACGACCGCGCCCTGACCTCGGCCGAAAACCTCGAACTGCAGCAGCGCCTGACCGCTGCCGGTTTCGACACGGGCGGGGTGGATGGCAAGATCGGCCCCAAGACACTCGCCGCCGTCCGCGCCTTCCAGCGGTCGGTCGGCATGGTGCCGGACGGCTATCCGTCGCTGGATATCCTCAGGCGGTTGCGGTGAGGAACAGGTCGGGCAGCTCCTGAAAAAGGCGCGACGGCGGGTCATCGCCCGTGGCCCAAAGCCACGGGCGGCGGCCGTCCCGCCCCCCGGGGCGGCCGCACGGGGTCCGTGCGACCACCCCGGCGTGACGGCCGCCACCCTACCGTCCCACGCTTTCACACAAGGCTGCCGTCCCGCCTTAACCCTGCCAACCTGAACCCGCCACGCTGGGTTCCCCGCAGGACCGGCGCGCCG
>AYNO01000042.1 GCA_000500915.1 Rhodobacter sp. CACIA14H1 | reverse complement strand
CGATACGCAACAGCATAATGGGTACGGCATTCCAAACGAAGGATGAAAAAGTCCATCGCTGGATCGTAAACACGCTGGCCCGAATGGGATCGCCTGAATCTTTGCCAGTAATCAACTTCATTCATGAAGCGCACTCAAATGAACCACAGATGGTAGCGGCATGTGTTGCCGCCGTTTACAGGCTTTGCGCGGGAGCATCTCTGGACAAAGCGTTGGCAAAATGGCAAGCAAACGAAGCAATCGTAACACTTGCTGCATTGCAACATCACCCCGCAGGGTCTATCAAATTAAACGGTTTGCCGCTTGACATTGAGACTGCGGACTCTGAACTTTTGAAGCTTGCATTGATTGTTGTTGGCCTTGGAAACTCACCAGACAACATCCTGAATCCTCGACATACCGACTCCGAAATGGTGAAGGTGCTTGGCAGCCATCATGACCCAATTGTTTCACAGTACTCCGTGTGGGCAATTTCGGAGAACGCTAGACTCAGTATCGATAATCTAGGCATTGATATTCGCGATGTTGGATCACATCCAGACAACGTCAGATCATGGTTGTATCGACTTATTGCGCAAGACAAGAGGTCGGCTAAGAAGTATTGGGAGATCATCTTGGAGGGTATCAACGACCCTTCAACCGAGGCGCGTCTTGGGCTTGCAAGAGGCCTCCAGGACACACATCTTGACATTATGGACCCGTGGATCTCAAGTTGGCTGACACGTGAAGCGGATCTTGAGGTTCGCCTTGCGATTCTGACACACTTGGCTAAGCAATCCAGTCGAAGCCCAGTGTATGCAGAATACGCTCGTCAAATCTATGAGTCCGAACCTGAGGGGTCGATCGTAAGGCAAGCACTAGAAACGGCGGCTGTAAACACCAATCTCTATACTGAGTTCAAGCGTATATCAGCGGGCGGCGGACCTGATCTGCTGTCTCTAATGGGGGAAGCGATGTCGAAAGCTCCAATTGTGATTCAGAATCTCCAAGCCGGTGCGGTTGCAATTGGGGGAGGTATCGCAACAAATTACGGAGACGTACACAATCAAGCCCTCTCTTCAGACCAGAAAGCAAAGCTGCAAAGCGATTTAGCAGGCATATTGGATCTGATTCCATCTCTTCAAATCGAAGAGAAACAAAAGGCTGAAATTGCCTCCGCAGTGTCGGCTGCTCAGAGCGACCCAAACCCAGCATCCGTAAAGCGCGTCATCGATGTGATGAGCGACGTAGGGAAGGTAGCAGAGGTTGGCACCGCTTTTGCGCCGTACTTGGCCGCCTTGGCAAGCCTGCTCTTTTAGCCCCCCTATCTTTCCCCCCCGAAAAGGCGCATACCCTCCCCACGCCCCCCTCTCCCCGGAGGCGCAACCCCGTACCTCGGTGGCCGGCCCTGCCTATGCCCCCCGTCGTCGTCCGGTCTGACCCCGAAAGGACGACCCATGGGTATCTCCACCCCCAAACCCCCCTTCAACCTCGCCGAATTCCTCGCCACCCCCGCCTCGCCCAAGCAGCGGCGAAAGCCCACATGGCACCGCCGCCCCGCCGCCGCGACCGAGGTGGAGCAGGACGAGGACACGACCGAAACCCCGCCCCGGGCCTGACCCGGGGCCTCCGGCCCGCCTGCCCGTAATCTGGCCCTGAACCCGCCCGATCTCTGGCCCTATCGCCCCCGCGCCGCGCCCGCAGCGGCGGCGCGGGTCCATCCGGCGTGATATCCGCCCGACTGGACTCATCCGCCCCGATTCCGTGGCCCTACCGCCCGGACTCACGGTGAAGAAACCCCCACCCCACCGCCCGCTGCGTGCTGACAGTTTGCGGTACAGTTTGCGGCACAGGACGCGGTACAGCCGGAACCGCTATTTCGCGGCCTTCTCCACCGCCGCGACGATGGTCTCCACCACCTCCGACAGCAGCCCCGCATCCTCGCATTCCGCCATTACGCGCACCAGTGGCTCGGTTCCCGATTTGCGGATCAGGATGCGCCCCTGCCCTGCCACCCGCGCCTCCATCGCCGCGATGACGGATTGCACCGTGGCATCGGCAAGCGGTTGTTTTCCCTCGCCAAACCGGACGTTCTTCAACATCTGCGGCACGGTGTCGAACTGCCGGACCAGCCGCTCCGCAGGCTGCCCCGTCCGTGCCATCTCGACCAGGAACTGCAACCCCGCGACCAGCCCGTCGCCGGTCGTGGCATAGTCGGTCATCACGATATGCCCCGACTGCTCCCCGCCCAGGTTGAACCCCTTTTCCCGCATCCTTTCAACGACATAGCGGTCCCCCACCGCCGTCCGCTCCAGCCCGATCCCGGCCTGCGCCAGCCGCCGTTCCAGCCCCAGATTGGACATGACGGTCGCCACCAGCGCCCCGCCCCGCAGCCGCCCCTCCTCGGCCCAGCGCAGCGCCAGAAGCGCCATGATCTGGTCGCCATCCGCGACTTTTCCCTGCGAATCCAGGATCATGACCCGGTCCGCATCGCCATCCAGGCAGATGCCCACATCCGCCCCATGCGCCACCACCGCCTCGGCCGCCGTCTGGGTATGGGTGGACCCGCAGCGGTCGTTGATGTTGGTCCCGTTGGGCGCGACCCCCACCGGAATGACCTCTGCCCCCAGTTCCCACAGCACCTCCGGCGCGGCGCGATAGGCCGCCCCGTTGGCGCAGTCGATCACCACCTTCAACCCGTCCAGCCGCACCCCCGCAGGGACCGTCGTCTTGACGAATTCCTGATACCGCCCCCGCCCGTCCTCGATCCGCTTCGCCCGCCCGATATTCTCGGGCCGCGCGGGGATGATCTCGCCCGCCACGATCGCCTCGATCTCGGCCTCCGCCTCGTCCGACAGCTTGAACCCGTCAGGCCCGAAGAACTTGATCCCGTTATCATGATGCGGGTTGTGCGAGGCCGAGATCATCACCCCCAGATCCGCCCGCATAGACCGCGTCAGGAAGCCGACGGCAGGCGTCGGCACCGGCCCCAGCAGCAGCACGTTCATCCCCGTGCTGGTCAGCCCCGCCGTCAGCGCGTTTTCCAGCATGTATCCGGAAAGACGCGTATCCTTCCCGATCACCACCCGATGCGCCGAAGACCCGTCGCGCCGGAAATACCGCCCCGCCGCCGCGCCAAGGCGCAGCGCCATCTCGGCGGTCATGGGATAGGTGTTGGCCTTGCCCCGCACCCCGTCAGTCCCGAACAGCTTTCTCATCCCGCGACTCCATTCACCGCCTGCCACAGCCGCAGCGCCTGCCGCGTCTCGGCCACGTCATGCACGCGCAGCACCTGCGCCCCCTGCGCCACGCCTGCCAGCGCAACCGCTACCGACCCCGGCATCCGCCGCGCGGCCACCTCTTCCCGCCCGATGGTCCCGATGAACCGCTTGCGCGACACGCCCAGCAGGACCGGCACGCCAAGGTCATGGAACAGCGACAGCCGCCGGACCAGCAACAGGTTATGCTCCGCCGTCTTGCCGAAGCCGATCCCCGGATCGACCATGATCCGGTCGCGCGGGATGCCGACCGCAACGGCGGCAGCGATCCGTGCCTTCAGGAAATCGTAAACATCCAGCAGCACATCGTCATAGCGCGGGTCATCCTGCATCGTCGCGGGGGTTTTCACCGAATGCATCAGGATCACGGGCGCCCCAGCCCCCGCAACGGTCGCCGCCATATCGGCATCGAACCCCATCGCGGCCACGTCATTCACGATCCCCGCCCCTGCCGCCAGCGCCGCCCGCGCCACCGCAGCCTTCCGCGTATCGACAGAGATTGGGACCGTCATCCCCCCCGCCCGCAACGCCGCGATCACGGGGGCGGTGCGTTCCACCTCCTCGGCCACGGGCACCTCTGCGGCACCGGGGCGGGTGCTTTCCCCGCCGATATCCAGCACATCCGCATCCACGGCCATGGCCCGCGCCTGTGCCAGCGCGGCCTCCGGCGCAAGGAAACGCCCCCCATCGGAAAAACTGTCCGGCGTGACGTTCAGGATGCCCATGACCTGCGGCCGGTCCATCGCCAACCCGCCGAAAGACGGGCGCGGTGCGGCCAGACGGTCCCGCACCTCGCCCGCAAGGGCCGACACGGGGACCACCTCGGGCGGCGCATCGCGGCGCAACACCTCCACCTGCGAGAACCAGCACCAGCCGCCCGCCAGAGGCAGGGCACCGGCAGGCCGCGACGGATCGACAGAAGCAATCGGACGGTAATATTCCATGCCGCCCTGCCTAGGCGCAGCGCAGCGCCCGCGCAAGCCCCGCGCCGGTCAGCCCCGCTCCACCGGCACGCGGCTTCCTGCCGGAACTGCAACATCGCCGTGAACGACGATTCCGCTGGCCGCCATCACCTCGGCCAGCCACAGGGCCAGCGCCACGGGATCGCGGCTCTGCGGCCCGTCCACGGCATCCAGCACCAGCTTGGACGGCGCCCAGACGATCATCTGCCCGCGCTTCACCGCCCAGTCGATCTCCGTCCGCGTCGCCACGACCACGCAACGGTCATCCTTCGCGGCCAGCGTCCAGGCGTTCTGCTCGATCGCCAGCAGGTCGATGCGCCGCTGCGTCGGCTTGTGCCCCGTCTGCGGACGCGGCAGGTCAGGCAGCCCCACGGTCAGGATCACCGGCACCCCCCGCGCCTGCAACGCATCCAGCCGCGCCGCCAGATCGCCCGCATGGATCGCCGCATTGTCCAGAAAGACCACCAGCGGATGCACCGCCGTCTCCACCCCGTCCTTGCCCACGGCCCGCAGCGGCGCCTCGGCCCGGCTGCGCACGATCTCCACGCCCAGCTTGCCGGGACCACGGTCCAGCTTTTCCACCCGCACGAAGGCCCGCATCGCCTGCGGCTCGGCCAGGATCCGCTCTGCCACCCGCTCGGCCAAAGTCTCCAGCAGGTTCAACCGCTCGGCGGCCAGCTCGGCCGCGATGGCCTCGGTGATCCGGTCATAGCTCAGGATCTTGTCCACATCGTCGTCCAGCGGCTGCGGCTGCGGCCGCACCTCGACCACCACGTTGAACTGGATGCGCTGCCGCGTCCCCCGCTCCTGCTGGAACGCCCCGATCTCCACCTCCACGACATGGTCGCGCAGGGAAATGCGGTCGCGCGGGTCGGCACTGGCCGAAGCCACCGCCCGCTCCTCGGGATGCGCAAAGGCGAGGCGGATGTCGCTGGTCATGGGTCTCGCCTCCTCCGGCGCGGGCAAATGATCAGGGGCAGGTTACCACCTGCCCCCCGCGCCTCAATGGCGGAACCCGTCACAAAGGGCAACCAACACGACCCGTCAGGGCTGCCGGTAAAACAGATGCGCCCCGATCGTCGCCGTCTGCGGAAAGCGGTTGGACCAGCCCGGACGCACCCAGCGGGTGTGGAAATGCGTGGCCCCCATGGTCAGCGCACGCGGTGCGCCGTCCATCATCACCCGGGCGATCCGTTCGGCACGCCACATCGCCTCGCCGTCGCGCATCCGGTCGGCGCGGCCGTCGCAGATATAGCTGAACTGGCAGCCGCCATTGCCGCGCTGTTCGACCACACCGCAGATGGACCCCGGATAATCCGGGCTGTCCACGCGGTTCAGGATCACCTCGGCCACGGCGAACTGGCCCTTCAGCGTCTCGCCCCGCGACTCGAAATAGATTGCCTTGCTCAGGCATTCCCATTGCGCGTCGCCCGTCGGCGCGGGCAGCGCGGCCAGCCATTCATCGCTGTAGCGGATGACGGCGGGGGCGGTCTTGCGGCCCTCGGTCGTCTTCGTCTCCACCTTCGGGCCGACGGCAAGCTCGGTCAGCCGCTGGTCGGGGATCGCCGCAAGGGCCTGCTTCTCGGCCCCCAGCACCGACCCCAGCATCCCGCCCAGCGCGGCGGTCGGATCATTCGATTGGCTCACCGTCACGTCGGCGAAGGCCGCTCCATTCAGGACGACGGCGGCGAGCGCGCCCATCATCCAGCCTGTGTGCAAGCGCATGTTCTCGTGTTTCCCGGTCTGTTTCAGCCATATCCCGCGGAAGGCCCGCAGGAACGAGGCGCGGGGTTAGACGACGCGCCGCGGCCGAGTCCAGCAATGTGGCAGAAATACAACCGGAATCAGGCATCATTCGGCGGATATCCGCCGAAGTTAATTAAAGCTAAGTGTTCAGATGGTCCTGCAACCACATGATATTGTGTCAGAATTCACCTGACAGGCAAAGCGTCCTTCAGCGCCAGATGGGCCGCCGCCAGCCGCGCAAGGGGCACCCGGTAGGGGGAACAGGACACGTAGTCGAACCCTGACTTTCGACAGAACTCGATGGATTCCGGGTTGCCGCCATGTTCCCCGCAGATCGACAGCACAAGGTCCGCCCGCGTCCGCCGACCCCGCTCCGCCCCGATATGAAGCAGCTCCCCCACCCCGTCCACATCAAGGATATGGAACGGGTCCTCGGGGAAAACCCCCTGCTGGACATAGGTGTTCATGAACCGCCCCGCATCGTCGCGCGACAGGCCATAGGTCATCTGCGTCAGGTCGTTCGTGCCGAAGGACAGGAAGGCCGCGTGCTGCGCGATCTCCCCCGCCCGCAGCGCGGCACGCGGGGTTTCGACCATCACGCCCAGCTTGTAGGCAAACTCCACCCCCGCCTTGGCCCGCACCTTTGCCGCCACGGCATCCACGCGGGATTTCACCAGCTCCACCTCGCGGCGGGCGGAAACCAGCGGGATCATGATCTCCGGCACCACCGCCGCGCCGCGCCGCGCCACCTCGACCGTGGCTTCAAAGATGGCCTGCGCCTGCATGTCATAGATTTCCGGCAGCACCACCCCCAGCCGCACCCCGCGCATCCCCAGCATCGGGTTGAACTCGGCCAGCGCCTCGGCCCGCCGCGTCACCTCGGACAGGGGGCGGTCCAGCGCCTCGGCCAGATCGCGCAGGCCCTCGCGGGTATGGGGCAGGAATTCGTGCAGCGGCGGGTCGAATAGGCGGATGCAGACGGGCAGCCCCTGCATGATGTCGAAAAGCTGCACGAAATCATCGCGCTGCATCGGCAAGAGCCGCGCCAGCGCCGCCGCCCTGTCCTTCGGCGTATCGGCAAAGATCATCTCGCGCATGACGATCAGGCGGTCATCCTCGAAGAACATATGCTCCGTCCGGCACAGCCCGATCCCCTGCGCCTCGAACTGGCGGGCCGTCGCGGCATCGGCGGGCGTGTCGGCATTGGCGCGGATTCCTATGTCCCGATAGGCATCGGCCCAGCCCAGCAGCTTGCGGAAACTGTCATCCAGCGCAGGGGCCAGCATGTCCGCCGCCCCCGCCAGCGCCTCGCCCGTGGTGCCATCGACCGTGATGATGTCCCCCTCGCGGAACACCCGCCCGTCCGGCGCGACCAGCTTCTTCTCCCGCGCATCCAGCTTCAGGTCCGACGCCCCCACGATGCAGGGCAGGCCCAGCCCCCGCCCGATCACGGCGGCATGGGACGTCATCCCCCCCCGCTCGGTCAGCACGCCGACCGCCGAATGCATCCCCCGGATATCCTCGGGCGCCGTCTCGCGCCGGACAAGGATGCAGGGCTCCCCCCGCGCCGCGCTGGCCTGCGCCGCCTGCGAGGTAAAGACGATCCGCCCCACCGCCGCCCCGGGCGACGCCGCGATCCCCTTGACGAACACATCCCGCGCCCCCCGCGGGTCCACCTGCGGATGCAGCAGTTCCGACAGCGCCCGCGGCTCCACCCGCAGCACCGCCTCCGCCTCGGAAATCACCCCGTCCTCGGCCAGGGCCACCGCGATCTTCAGCCCCGCCCGGGCCGACCGCGCCACCTTCACCGCATCCAGAACCGACAGATGCCCGTCCTCGATGGTGAATTCGATCTGCATCTCCTCGCGCAGCTTCACGCGACAGGCCGCACCGAAGCGCAGCAGGTCGGCGAAAATCTCCGGCGCCAGTTCCTCCAGCGACGGGCCGCGCGGGTCGCGGGTCAGATAGATCGCCTCCGTCCGCTTCAGCGCGTCCCGCCCCTGCGACTGGCCCAGATAGCGCCCCGTGACCTGCGGCAGCCCCGTCACCGGATCGACGAACTGGATCACGCCGGACCCCGACACGCCCTTGCCGATCCCCTGCGCCATCTCCTGCACGACCAGCCCCAGCGCCGCATTCTCCGGCGCCCCCTTGGCCTGCCGCAGCAGGCGGGCCGTCGTCCCCTCCCAGGCCCGCGCCATGGACCGCAGCACCTCGGCCAGTTGCCGCGCTGGCGCCTGCGGGAATTCCTCGTCCATCTCCAGCTCATAGACCCGCAGCGCATCGCGCAGCGCCTCGGGCGCGGGGGCCGCGGATTCGAACATGTCCGGATCCAGCCGCGCCACATGCGTCGCATAGGCCCGCACGAACCGCAGATAGAGGTCATCCGCCGCCGCCTGCCCGTGCCGCGCCGCCAGCATCCCGTGCCGCGCCGCATTCATCCCGATGTTCAGCACAGTCGCAGGCCCGCCCCAATCGGGGTTCTCCGGGCTCGGCCGGACCGAGATCAGCGTATCCGGTCCGAAATGCGCAAGGATCGCGTCCACATCCACCGCATGGCCCGCCGCGATGGCCCGCACCGTGGCCGCAGGCAGCGCCACGGTTTCCGGCACCGGCAGGTCCAGCCGCACAAGGCGTTGCAGGCATTTGGCCCGCCAGCCATGCGCCGCCGTCTGGATGCGTGCCGAGGGCGTGATCTCGGCGAAATCGGGGAGGACATCCATCTTCTGCACTGCGGCGACCTTTCCTTTGCAGCCGCAGGATACGCCATGCGGGCTGTCACGCAAGCCTGACATCGCCTGATTTTCAGGCGCTCCGCGCCTGGCCGGCCGCCGGGGGTTTCACACCCCCGGACCCCCGTGGGGTATTTGGGCCGAGATGAAGGGGCTTACCCCTCCACCTGCCTCAGATCCGCCACGCCCGCACAGATGGCGCGGATGCGGTGCAGCAGGTTCAGGCGGTTGCGGCGCACGACCTGATTGTCGGTGTTGATCTGCACGGCGGTGAAGAAGGCGTCGATGGGGGCACGAAGCTGCGCCATGGCCCCCATGGCGGCGGCGAAATCCTCGGCCTTCATGGCGGGGGGCGATGGCCTGTTCGGCCACATCCAGCGCGTTGAACAGCGCCCGTTCCTCGTCGCTTTCGGCGAATTTCGGGTCCGCGCCGAAGGAATATTCGACCCCGTCCTTGGCTTCCGCCTGCGTCAGGATGTTGTTCGCCCGCTTGAAGCCCTGCAGCAGGTTGGTGCCATCATCCGACGACAGGAAGGATTGCAACGCCTGCGCCCGCTTGACCAGCAGCGTCAGGTCGTCATTGCCGGGCATGGCGAGGCAGGCATCGATCACGTCATGCCGGATGCCCTGATCGCGGAGGAAGACCTTCAGGCGGTCGTGGAAGAAGGCGAGGAGGTCAGGGGCGAACTTTGCCGCCTTCATCAGCGCTTCACGTGCGGAAGCTTCCAACTCGCCTGTAAGAATCTCGTCGAAGCGAGATGCAAACTTCTTTGCATCAAACTCAATCGCGCCCAAGTAGCGCATAAGGCCTTCGAAATCAGTTTTGAACTGTTGGACGACTCTGTCTTTTGTCGCCCAAACGGCCAATCCTTGCAGATCGGCCATTAGCTTATTCAAAAGTAGTTCCCCAAGCGATCCCCGCACCCCATTCACCAACACCAACCGAATAACCCCCAACGCCGCCCGGCGCAGCGCGAACGGGTCCTTGCTCCCAGTAGGCTTCTCATCAATCGCCCAGAACCCGGTCAGCGTGTCGATCTTGTCGGCCAGCGCCACGGCCACCGACACCGGCTCCACCGGCACCGCGTCCGACGGCCCCAGCGGCGAGTAATGGTCCCGGCACGCATCCGCCACCGCCGCAGGCATCCCGGCGGCCAGCGCGTAATAGCGCCCCATCACCCCCTGCAATTCGGCGAACTCGCCCACCATCCCCGACCGCAGGTCCAGCTTCGCCACCCGCGTCGCCTGTTCGGCCAGCGCCGCATCCGCCCCGACCAAAGGCGCAATCTCCCGCGCCAGCGCGGCGATCCGGTCGATCCGCTCCGCCTGGCTCCCGAGCTTGTTGTGGAAGGTCACCGACCGCAGCCCCTCCGCCCACTCGCCCATGCCGCCCTTCGCCACCCGCAGGTCATTTTCCCAGAAGAACCGCGCATCCGACAGCCGCGCCGCCAGCACCTTCTGGTTCCCCTTCAGGATCGCCGCCCCGCCATCCGCCGCCTCGATATTCGCCACCGTGATGAAGCGTTCGATCCGCCCCGTCTTGGGATTGCGCACCGAAAAGAACTTCTGATGCTCCTTCATCGAGGTCTGCAGCACCTCCGGCGGCAGGCCCAGAAACTCCTCCCCGATCGTCCCCATCAACACGACAGGCCATTCCACCAGCCCCGCCACCTCGGCCAGAAGCCCGCGATCCTCCACGACCTCCAGCCCCGCCGCGAAGGCCATGTTCGTGGCCTCCTGCCAGATCTGCGCCTCGCGCTCGGACGCGTCCAGCATCACCTTGGCCCGCGCCAGCTTCACGCGGTAATCCTCGAAGGAGGTGACGGCAAACCGCCCCGCCCCCATGAAACGATGCCCCTCGGTCGTGTTCCCCGCCACGATCCCGTCGATTTCAAAGGGCACCACCCGCGCCCCCGCCTCGTCCACCATCAGGCACAGCACCGATTGCAACGGCCGCACCCAGCGGAGCGACCCCGCCCCCCAGCGCATCGATTTCGGCCATGGGAAATTGCGGATCACGCCTTCCAGCACCTCCGCCACGATCTCCTCGGCCTTGCGCCCCGGCTTTTCCACCACGGCGAAATAGACCTGTGCCTTCTTGTCGTCGCGGACCTCCAGCTGCTCCTTGGTCAGCCCCGTGGACCGCAGGAACCCCTCCAGCGCCGCCGCCGGCGCATCGGTCCGCGGCCCCTTGCGCTCCTCGCGCACCGGCTTGCTCTCCGCCGTCAGCTCCTCCACCGACAGCACCAGCCGGCGCGGCGTCGAAAAGGCCCCGGCCGAGGCATAGGTCAGCCCCGCCTCCACCAGCCCGTCCGTCACCAGCTTCTTGAAATCCGACGCGGCCTTGCCCTGCATCCGCGCGGGGATTTCCTCGGAGAACAGTTCGATCAGCAGATCAGGCATTTGGTCACTCGCTCGCCGAGGCGTTCAACTGGTGCCAGGCAAAGGCCCGGCCATCGGGAAAGACCGCGACGACGCGGTCCACCCCGGGGTGGATATTGGCTTCCGACAGGAAGGCGATGGCCTCCCCCTTTTCCAGCGCTGCACCGATGGCCTGCGCGTCGAAACAGTCGAACCAGCCGGGCGCCACGTTCGGCACCGCGTCCGGATAGATGCGATAGGTCTCGGTCAGCATGGCCTGCGTCATCGGCGTGCGGAAACAGGCGCGGAACCGGATGGGCGAGGAGTCGCTGTCGATCCCCGTCACCCCTTCGGCGATGATCGGCTCCGCCTGACCGCCTCGATCAGGGTCAGCCGGATTTCCTCGCCGGGAACGAAAGCCGCCTCCTCGTAGAAGGCATAGACCTGCAGCCAGTACATGGCCACGCCCGCAATCGCCCCGATCAGCACGATGCCCCCCGCAACGATCTTGCCATTCACGCGTCAGCCCCCGCCTCGGTCTGCCGGAAGGCATCGGCGCATTTCTTGGCCAGCGCCCGCACGCGCCCGATATAGGCCTGCCGCTCCGTCACCGAAATCACCCCCCGCGCGTCCAGCAGGTTGAACAGGTGCGATGCCTTGATGCACTGGTCATAGGCCGGATGGGCCATGACGATCCGCTTGCCCGACTTCGGGTCATCGGCGTCAAAGGAAAGCAACTTCTCGCATTCGGCTTCCGCATCCTTGAAATGCTGGAACAGCATCTCGGTCGTCGCCCCGTCGAAGTTGTGGCGGCTGTATTCCTCCTCCGTCTGGCGGAAGATGTCGCCATAGGTCAGCGGGATGGGCGATGCCGGGTCGTTGAAGGGCATCGTCATCACATGGTCGATCCCCAGCACATACATCGCCAGCCGTTCCAGCCCATAGGTCAGCTCGCCCGAAACCGGGCGGCAGTCATGCCCGCCGACCTGCTGGAAATAGGTGAACTGGCTGACTTCCATCCCGTCGCACCAGACTTCCCAGCCCAGACCCCATGCGCCCAGCGTCGGGGATTCCCAGTCATCCTCGACAAAGCGGATGTCATGCACCATCGGGTCCAGCCCGATCGCCCGCAACGACCCCAGATACAGGTCCTGCAGGTCCGGCGGCGACGGTTTGATGATCACCTGATATTGATAATAGTGCTGCAACCTGTTCGGGTTCTCGCCATAGCGCCCGTCGGTCGGGCGACGCGACGGCTGCACATAGGCGGCAGCCCAGGGCTTCGTCCCCAGCGACCGCAGCGTGGTGGCCGGATGGAAGGTCCCCGCGCCCACTTCCATGTCATAGGGTTGCAGCACCGCGCAGCCCTTGGACGCCCAGTAGGATTGCAGACGCAGGATGATTTCCTGGAAACTGCGGGGAAGCGTCGCACTCTCGGCCATTGCGGGGACCTCTTGAAAACCGCCCCCTCCATAGGCAAGAGGCGCACAGGGGTCAATCCTCGGGGGTCGATCCCCGGGCGATCCCCGCACGCGCTGGCCACGTCGGTTTTGGGGATGCATCCCCCATCCGCTCTGATAGGTTCCGAAGCGACTGGTATGGGAAATGTCTGAATGCTGCGCCTTGCCCTCTTGATCCTGACCCTCGGCCTCTCGCTCCACCTCGCACCGCCCGCCGCCGCACAGGAACAGGTCTGGATCCAGATCGAGGCGAAGCCCGGCCTCGCCGCCGCCGAGGAACGGGCCAAGGCATGGACGACGATGTTCGACAACGTGCAGGGCTACGTCGCCCGCGCGGGCTGGCACGTCATCGCGCTGGGTCCCTTCACGCGGGCGGAAGCCGAAACCCGCCTCGCGGGCCTCCTGCGCGAAAACCTCGTCCCGCGCGACAGCTTCATCTCCGACGGCGCGACCTATGGCGACAGCTTCTGGCCCGTCGGCGCGGTGCAGCCCGACCCCGCCACCCCCGACCCCGCCACCCCCGACCCGCTGGCACAGACGGATGCCGCCCCCGAACCGGCGCAGCCGCAACTCGTCACCATTCCCGACGAAACCCCCGATCAGGCCCGCCAGTCCGAATCCGCCCTCTCCCAGCAAGAGCGCGAGTCGATCCAGACCGCCCTTGCATGGTTCGGCTTCTACGACAGCACCGTGGACGGCGCCTTCGGACGCGGCACCCGCGCCGCCATGGCCGCCTGGCAAGAGGCGATGGGCTACGAACCCACCGGCATCCTCACCACCCGCCAGCGCGGCACCCTCGTCGCCAATTACCAGACCGAGGAAGCCTCGCTCGGCCTGCAGACGGTGACGGAACCCGAAGCGGGCATCGAACTGACCCTGCCCACCGCACTGGTGGCCTTCGACCATTACGAACCTCCCTTCGTCCATTACAGCGCGACCGACGGCTCGGACTCCCTCCGCGTCACCCTGATCAGCCAGCCGGGCGACCAATCCGCGCTCTACGGCCTCTACGACATGCTCCAGACGCTGGAAATCATGCCGATGCAGGGCCCCCGCGACCGGGGCGAACGCAGCTTCACCCTGCGCGGCGACAGCGCGACCGTGTCCTCGCAGGCCTATGCGGAACTCTCGCGCGGGCTGATCAAGGGCTGGATCGTCACATGGAACCCGCAGGCCGACCTGCCCATCGACCGCATCCTCCCCGCCATCGAGGCCAGCTTCCGCGGCATCGGCGACCGCGCCCTCGATCCCGGCATCGCGCCCATGGACGACGCCACGCGAACCGGCCTCCTCGCGGGGCTGGAGGTGCGAAAACCCCTCCTCACCGCCTCCGGCTTCTTCATCGATCCGGCAGGCAGCGTGCTGACCGTCGCCGATGCCGTGGCCCAATGCAGCCGCATCACGCTCGACGGCACGACCGAGGCGACGGTCGCCCTGACCGATCCCGCCACCGGCCTTGCCGTCCTGAAACCCGCCACCCCCCTCGCCCCCGCCGCCCATGCCGAATTCCAGCTTTCGCCCGACCGCATCGGTGCCGAAATCGCGGTGGCGGGCTACAGCTACGGCGACGCCCTGCCCGCCCCGGTCCTCACCTTCGGCACGCTCGCCGCGACCGAAGGACTGGATGGCCAGCAGGGCCTGAAACGCCTCGCCCTGACGGCCCTGCCGGGCGATGCCGGCGGCCCCGTCGTCGATCCGACCGGCGCGGTCCTCGGAATGCTCCTGCCCGCGCAATCCGGGGCGGGCCGCGTCCTGCCCGAAGGCGTCGCCTTCGCCGCCGCCGGCCCCGCCATCGCCGCCACGCTCCAGGCCAGGGGCCTGACGCTGGCGCAATCCGCACGACAGGGCGCACTCCCGCCCGAAGACCTCGCGGCCCATACGGCGGACATGACCGTGCTCGTCTCCTGCTGGGACTAGCCCCGCCAGAACCGCGGCATCAGCACCACATAGACGGCCAGCAATTCCAGCCGGCCGATCAGCATCCCCACGATCATGATCCACTTCGCCGTATCGGGAAACGCCACCAGCGCCCCCGTCGGATGCACCTCCGGCCCGAAGGCCGGCCCCACATTGGCAATCGCTGTCCAGGCCGCCGTGATCGACGTCTTGAACTCCAGCCCCGCAAGACCCAGCGCCACGGCCAGCACACCGAAAGTCAGCATGAACAGCGTGAAGAAGGACATGACGGCATCCAGCACGTCCTCCTCCACCGCCCGCCCCTCGTAGCGCAGCATGTTCACCGCATTGGGCTGGTAGAGCCGGCGCAACTGCAGCTTCACCGCCTCCCACAGGATCAGATAGCGGAAAACCTTGACCGAACAGCCCGTCGATGACGTGCAGCCCCCGATCAGCCCCGTGATGAACAGGATCGCAAAGGGAAACGCCCCCCAGCCCGACAGGTCGGCACTGGTGAACCCCGTTCCCGAAAACACCGACACCACGTTGAAGGCCGTCTCGCGCAGCACCGTCTCGACGGGAATGTCATGCGTGACCAGCTCGTAGGTGACGATGGCCCCCACCGCATAGGCGTTCCAGCGCAGATAGGCCCGCACCTGCCGGTCTTTCCACAGCGGCTGCCACTCCCCCTGCCAAAGCTGGATGAACCTGATGAAGGGCAGGCTGCCCGCCAGCATGAACACGATCGCCACATATTCCAGCGGCCCCGCGAACTTGGCAAAGGACTGGTCCGATGTCGAAAACCCGCCCGTGGACACGGTGGACAGCGCATGGACCACGGCATCGTAACCGCCCATCCCGAAGGCCGCATAGCTGACCGCGCAGGCCACCGTCAGCACCACATAGATCTGCACCAGCGCCGAACTGATATCCAGCGCACGGGGCAGCACCTTCCCCAGCGTGTCGAACCCTTCCGACCGGAAGAACTGCATCCCCCCCACCTTCATCACCGGCAGGAACAGCATGGCGATGATGACGATCCCCAGCCCGCCCATCCAGTGCAGCATCCCGCGCCACAGGTTCACCCCCGGCGGCAGGTCGTCCAGCCCCACGATGACCGTCGCCCCGGTCGTGGTCAGCCCCGACGTGGCCTCGAAGATCGCCTCCGTCCAGCCCAGTCCCGGTGCGCCCAGCCGCAGCGGAAGCGACCCGAAGATGCAGGCGGCGACCCAGATCAGCACGGTCATCAGGAAGATCTGCTGCAGCGTCAGCCCGCGCCCCCGCGCATTGGCCGTGGCCAGCGCGGTCGCCCCCCCTGCCACCATGCAGATCATCCCGGCCTGCAGGAAGGCCCGCCAGTTCCGGTTCCCCGCATACCAGTCAAGGACCATCGGAAAGACCATCATCCCCCCGATCGCGACGATCACAAGTCCGATGACGTAGGCGACAGGTCTCAGGTCGATCATGCCGCGAAGGTGGAACCGCCGCCGCCCCCTGTCAACCGCCCCCTGTCAACCGCCCCCTGTCAACAGCCCCCGGTCAACCGCCCGCCCCTCAGTGCCGCCAGAACCCCGGCAGGACCAGCACGAAGATCGCCAGCAGACCCAGGCGCCCCAGCAGCATGGCCAGCGTCATGATCCACTTCGCCGCATCGGGAAAATCGACGAAGGTCCCCGTCCGTTCGACCAGCGGCCCGAAGCCGTAGCCGATATTGCCCAACGCGGTCCAGACGGCGAAAAGAGATGACGTGATGTCCACCCCCGTCAGGGTCATCGCCACCGTCAGCACCCCCAGCGTCAGGACGTAACCGCTCACATACAGCATCAGCGCGTCCAGCACGTCCTGCTCCACCGTGCGGCCCTCGTATTTCACCGGCGCCACCCGCCCCGGCAGGATGATCCGCTGCACCTGCTGCACCAGCGCCGCCCAGACCAGCTGCGCACGGAACACCGTCAGCCCCGCCGCGCTCGACCCCGAACAGGCCCCGATCATCCCGATCAGGAAGGCCACGACCAGCATGTAGCCGCCCCAGACGGGGAAGGACCCCGAAAAGAACCCCGTGGACGACATGATGGAGGTCAGGTTGAACAGGCTTTCGCGGAACACATCCTCGAACTCCATGTCCGATGTCAGCCAGCGCCAGACCGTCACCGTCCCCACCGCCAGCCCCAGCACCTTCACATAGGCCCGCACCTGGCTGTCCCGCCACAACGGGCGGCTGTCCCCGTTCACAAGCTGCACATAGCGCACATAGGGCAACGACCCGAGGAACATGAACAGCGCCCCGAAATACTCGCCCGCACCGGCATATTCGTTGAAACTGGCGTCACGCGGGGAAAATCCCCCCGTGGCGATGGAAGCCATCGCATTCACCGCCGCATCCAGCGGCCGCATCCCGATCGCGGCATAGACCAAGGCCGCAAGCAGGATCAGCCCCAGATAGACCCCCAGCAATGCCTTGGCCAGATCGGTCGCCCGCGGCACCGCCTTGCCGAAGGTGTCGAAGCCCTCGGTCCGGAAGAACTGCATCCCGCCCACGCGCATCACGGGCAGGAAGATCATCGCCACGAAGGCGATCCCCAGACCCCCGGCCCCGTTCAGCAGCCCGCGCCACAGGTTCATCCCCGCCGGCATCGTGTCCAGCCCGTAGATGACCGTAGCCCCCGTCGTGGTGATGCCCGACACCGCCTCGAAATAGGCTTCCGTGAAATGCAGGCGCGGCACGCCCAGCATGAAGGGCATCGCGGCAAAGACCGGCAGCCCGAACCAGATCGCCGCCGTTAGCAGGTAGGCCTGCCGTATCCCGAAGGCCCCGCCCAGCCCGTTCTCGGACGCCAGCGCGATCATCCCGCCGACGCCGCCCGTGATCAGGGCCGAAAAGAAAAAGGCCTCCCAGTTGGGATCGCCCGCGCTCCAGTCCACCGCGGCGGGGGCCAGCATCAGGATCGCCAGCACGATCAGGATGCGCCCGAAGACATAGGCGATGGGACGGAAATCAACCATGATGGGCGCAGTGCTACATCCCCGCGCCGCAACCGGTCAACGACGAGCGTGGCCCGCCCCCTCAGCCGACGTGGAAAAGCGTGCCGAACAGGCGCGGATCAAGGCTTTCCTGCGCAAAAGTCGCCCCTTCCGTCAGCACCGACACCGCGTCATGGCTGTGCAGGCTTTCCTGATGGCTGGCCACGATCCGGAAATCCCCGATCCGCTGGTCACCCTTCAGCGCCGCGCAGAAGGACCGCGCCGCATCCTCGACGAAGATGGGATTGGCCGCGTTCAGCTCGGCAAAGGCCTGTTCGTCCTCGCGCTTGACCATCACCTGCGTTTCGGTCGGCACGCCCTTGCGGGCCAGTTCGATCAGGTCCTCGAACCACAGGCACTTGCCCTCCTTCACCTCGACCGAAATCCGCGCCACCGACCGCTGCGAATGCGGCGTGGCCAGTTGCCCCCGCGTGCGGCGGGCATGTTCCGACAGTTCCAGCGAACAGGGGCAGGTCGAGGAATAGACGAAGTCCAGATGCATGATCTTCTTGCGCACCCCGGCGATGTCCACCAGTTCCAGCGCGATGTCGTAATACTGCCAGCCCGACAGGCCCGACCGCAGCGACTGCACCTTCACCGGAAAGGAGAACCGCATCTGGATCCGCGCGTCGAAGCTTTCCAGATCGCGCTTGTAATCCTCCAGCGCGTGTTCGATCACCGCAAAGCTGAAATCCCGTTCCGCATGGGCATAGAAGGACCGCATGATGCGGCTCATGTTGATGCCCTTCTTCTCGGCCTCCAGCGACACGGTCCCGGTCACGCTGGTTTCCAGCATCAGGTCGCCATTGTCCCGCGTGCGATAGCGGATCGGCAGGCGGAAGTTGGAAATCCCCACATGCTGGATCACCTGCTTCTCGCCCCGGATCAGGCTGGCAGGCCCGTTCTGCAGGTCGGGCAGCGTGTCCTTGTAGGCGGCATCCGCCACGAATTCCGCCGGATAGTCCCGCGACAGCGCCGGATAGCCCTCGCCCGGCACCAGATAGGCGACCGACGAATCCAGCGTCGCGATCTCGGCATCCGAGGCCTTCCCCGCCCAGCGCCGCAGCACGGCCAGCGCCGCCTCCGCCTCTTCGCGCGACGGCTTGAGGTCGATGTCGGGGGTATGGATGTTCATGGTCTTGCCTTTCGGTTCGGGTGGCAACCGCCACCGTCAATGTCAGCAGGTAATACGCAGGCCCGGTCCGTCCGGATCACCCCGCCCGCCCCATCCCTTCGTCGGGGATGGGACGGACAGGCGCTGAATATAGGATGCCGGAGGTCACGTTTGAATGACGCCGGACGCACAGATTGCATCCGAATCCGACATGGCGCCAGCCGTCAGGCCTGTGCCAGCGCCTGCCGCAGGTCCGCGATCAGGTCGTCCGCATCCTCCAGCCCCACCGACAGCCGGATCAGGCCGGGCGTGATGCCCAGCGCATCCTTCTGCTCCTGCGGCAGCCGCTGGTGCGTGGTCGTGGCCGGATGGGTGGCAATGGTCTTGGCATCGCCCAGATTGTTGGAAATCTTGGCAATCTCCAGCGCGTTCATGAAGCGGAACGCGGCTTCCTTGCCACCCTTCACCTCGAACGTCACCAGCGTGCCCCCCGACCCCATCTGCGCCATGGCCAGCCCGTGCTGCGGATGGCTCTCCAGCCCCGGATAGATCACCCGGCTCACCTTCGCCTCGCCCTCCAGCGCCCGCGCCACCTGCAGCGCAGCATCGGCCATCGCGCGGCAGCGCAGGTCCAGCGTCGCCATCCCGTTCAGATGCATCCAGGCGGTGAAGGGACTCATCGACCCGCCGGTATGCTTCATATAGGGCTCCAGCACCTTGCGGATCCACTCCTTCGACCCGCAGACGACCCCGCCCAGCGCACGCCCCTGCCCGTCGATATGCTTGGTCGTGGAATAGACGACGACATCCGCCCCCTGCTCCACCGCACGCGAAAAGATCGGCGTGGCAAAGACGTTGTCCACGATGACCACCGCCCCTACGGCATGGGCAATCTCGCTCACCGCACGGATATCCACCAGTTCCAGCGTCGGGTTCGACATCGACTCGAAGAACACCGCCTTCACCCCCGGCACCACGGCGCGGCGCCACTGGTCCAGATCGGCCCCGTCCACGAAGGTGACCTTCACCCCATACCGCCCCAGCACCTCCTCAAGGATATAGAGACAGGACCCGAACAGCGCCCGGCTGGACACCACATGGTCCCCCGCCCGCAGCATCGATACCAGCGCCCCGTTCACCGCCGCCATCCCCGACGCGGTGGCAAAGGCATCCTCCGTCCCCTCCAGCGCGGCGATGCGTTCCTCGAACATCCGCGTCGTCGGGTTGCCATAGCGGGCATAGATGAACTCGTCCTCGCCCGCCTTCACGAACCGCGCCTCGGCGCTCTCGGCGCTGTCATAGGCAAAGCCCTGCGTCAGGAAGATCGCCTCCGCCATCTCGCCATACTGGCTGCGGCGGGTTCCCTCATGCACCAGCTTCGTGCGCGTCTTCCAGTCGGTCATCGTCAGCGGCCCCCGGCCAAGAAAAAGCCCCGGCAAACCCAGAGGTGCCGGGGCGCAAATCCCCTGACCTCTTTAGCGGCTTGTTTAACGTGGCCCGCAATCCGGTAACAAATCGCCACACCCGCCCGATACGCCCCTTGCTGCCAAAGGTCAACGCCCGCCCCGCCCGGACTTGCACCGGCGCACAGGGCTGTGGCGCATTTTGCGCCCCTCCTGCCCCTTGCCGCCGTCCCGCCGAACGGCAACATCTTCCCGACAGGAACAGGAGCCACCATGACCGCCCCCATCGAACTCCACTACTGGCCCACGCCGAACGGGAAAAAGATCACCATCGCGCTGGAAGAGATGGGCCTCCCCTACGAGGTCCGTTTCGTCAACATCGGCGCGGGGGACCAGTTCAAGCCCGACTTCCTCGCCATCGCGCCCAACAACCGGATGCCCGCCATCACGGACCTCGAAGGACCGGACGGCCAGCCCATCTCCCTCTTCGAATCCGGCGCGATCCTGCAATACCTTGCCCGCAAGACGGGCAAATTCGGCGGCGCGAACGCCCGCGAACAGGCCGCCGTGGAACAGTGGCTGATGTGGCAGATGGGCGGCGTCGGCCCCATGGCAGGACAGGCGCACCACTTCCTGCGCTACGCCCCCTCGATGGACCCGCCCCACGACCTGCCCTACGCCAAGGACCGCTACCGGCGCGAGGTGGGGCGTCTCTACGGCGTCCTCGACAAGCAGCTGGCCAAGACCCGCTACGCGGCGGGCGACTTCCTGTCGATCGCCGATTTCGCCATCTGGCCCTGGGCGATGGGCTGGGAAGGGCAGGAACAGACGCTGGAGGACAAGCCGAACTTCAAACGCTGGCTGGACGAACTGGCCGCCCGCCCCGCCTTCGTGAAGGGGGCGGCGGTCGGGATGGAACGGCGTTCGGACGCAGCGACGGACCGCAAGGCGCAGGAAATCCTGTTCAAGCGGTAGTCCCGCCCATTTGCGCGACGGCAGGGTGGCGGCCGTCCCGCCGGGGTGGCTGCACGGACCCCGTGCGGCCGCCCCGGGGGGGGTGGAGGGCGAAAAGAAATCGTCCAGTGGACGATTTCCGCCCGGAACGCCCGGCCCGTGGCCGGGCAGGGAGGGCGGGCGCCGCCCGGGCCTTCGGGGCCCGGGCGACGACCAACCGTTCTGCCAAGTCCAAGATTCGCCCCTCCCCCCTGCCCCGACCAAAATCCGCCACCCCTCTCAACCCTCCGGCGAATTCCCTTGCCATCCCGCCGCAAAAGGCGCACGGTCGGGGGGCTTTCGATCTTTCGACCTTCTGTCTCCCTCGGGCTTCAGTCGCGACCTTGATGACTAAGCCGGGCCACCGCACCCTGCGGGTGGCACCCACAGACAGGAGACATCACGATGGCCAAGGGCACCGTGAAATGGTTCAACACCACCAAAGGCTTCGGCTTCATCGCACCGGAAGGCGGCCAGAAGGACGTGTTCGTCCACATCAGCGCGCTTGAACGCGCCGGCATCCACAGCCTGAACGACGGTCAGGCCGTGACCTTCGAACTGGAACGCGACCGCAACGGCCGCGATTCGGCAACGAACGTCGCACTGGCCTGACCGGCCAGATCGCTCCGGGCGGATCGCTCCGGGCGGAATTGGGAAGGGCGGCCGAGTGGCCGCCCTTTTTTCATGTCGACTCGTGGACTCGTCCCCAAGTGCGACGCAAGGGGCGCGGCCGTCCCGCCGGGGTGGTCGCACGGACCCCGTGCGGCCGCCCCGGGGGGGCGGGACGGCCGCGCCCCGATGCTTGGGGCATCGGGGCAAGACCAACCGTCGCGCCCTGTCGCCACTCACCGGACCGCCCCGAACCCCAACTCCATCGCCACCGCATCCAGCCCCGGCCCGAACCCACCGGCCACCACGCCCGTGACGCGGAACCCGAACCGCTCGTAGAACCCGCAGACCCGCTGCGACGTCTCCAGCCGCACCCCGCGCAGTCCTGCCATCCCCCGCGCCAGCGCCAGCCGCTCCGCCATCAGCCGCCGCCCCAGCCCCGCCCTCTGGCAGGACCGCGCCACCATCCCCCAGTCCAGCACCGCCCAGCCCGACGCCCCGACACTCACCCCGCCACAGGCGACAACAATCCCGTCACGCTCCAGAACCAGATAGGGCGTCGCAGGCCCGCCCTCCAGAAACGCCCCGAACTCCCCCCGCTCCCCCGCGGCAAAGAATTCCGGCACATTCCCGTCGAACAGGGCCAGACAGGCCGCGAAATCCGCCCGCCCATAGGGCCGGATGACCTCCACGCCCCTTCACTCCCCCTTCTCCTCCTCCACGCCATAGCGGCTCAACACGCCCCCCTGCGTCATGAAGAACAGGAACAAGGCCGCCGTCAGCCCGAAGGTCTTGAAATTCACCCAGGCCTCGGTGGACATCAGCCGCCACACCGCCTCGTTCGCGACCGCCAGCCCGAAGAAGAACGCACACAGCCGCCGCGTCAGGATCATCCACCCCTCCGGCTGCAGGGGCAGCGCCTCCTCCATCACCAGCCGCAGATAGCTCTGCCCGCGCAGCAGGCCGAACCCCAGCACGCCCCCGAACAGCACATAGATCATCGTGGGCTTCATCTTGAAGAACCGCTCGTCATTCAGCCAGACCGACAGCCCGCCGAAGACCACGACCAGCACCACCGTGGCGATCTGCATCTTCGACAGCTTCCCCGTCAGCCGCCACAGGATCCCCGTCGTCACCAGCATCAACGGGATGAACAGCGCGGTCACGACGATGAACCCGTCATACTGCGTCCCGCCGATGGAAAAGACCTGATCCTTCAGCTTCAGATAGCCGGCAAAGAACAGGGCGATCGGCCCCAGTT
Source organism: Rhodobacter sp. CACIA14H1 (assembly GCA_000500915.1). Taxonomy (GTDB): domain Bacteria; phylum Pseudomonadota; class Alphaproteobacteria; order Rhodobacterales; family Rhodobacteraceae; genus Paragemmobacter. Next base: position 2,265 of record AYNO01000042.1, on the reverse strand, counting down.
CCAGCGCCAGCTTCAGACCCGGATGCACCTTGCGTTCCGCCATGACCTACCCCGCCATCTCCATCACCACGGCACCCGCCGCGATCAATCCCATCAGACCGGCCCGCACCGCGCCCACCTTCTCGCCCAGAACCAGCCAGCCGATCAAGGCGGCAAAGACGGTGGAGGTCTCGCGCAGCACCGCCGCCTCCCCCACCTTGTCCAGCCGCGTGGCCAGCATGATCGACCCGAAGGAAAACCACGCCACCACCGCCCCCAAAGCCCCGCGCCATGCCAGAGGCCCCACCTCCGCCCGCCCCAGCCCCGCCAGCCGCCGCGCCATCAGCAGCGGAAACAGCAACCCATCCAGCAGGAAGAACCAGGCCAGAAAGGTGAAAGGGTCCGCCGTCGCCCGTATCCCGTAAGCGTCATAGGTGGTGTAAAGCGCCACGAAGGCCCCCGTCGCCACCGCCAGCCCCAGCGCGGGCACCAGCGTCTCGCGGTCCACCTGCACATGGCGCAGGTTGTATCCCGCCAGCCCGAAGATCCCCGCCATCAGCACCGCCACGCCCAGCCACTGCCCCGCCGCATAGGTCTCGCCGAAGACGAACCCCGCCCCGATCACCGCAAAGAACGGCCCCGTCCCGCGCACCACCGGATAGACCACCGTATAGGCCCCGCGGCTATAGGCCATGGCCCTCGCAAGGTCCTTGTAGCCGGCATCGGATCGCCACCGCCCCGGCAAAGATCGCCCACATATGCGGCTCCGGCCATGGCACCAGAAACACCAATGGCACGGCCAGCAGGGCATAACCCAGATCGATCACCGCCCGCGACAGCCAGGGATCGTGCCGCCCCTTCTGCAGGGGCCCCGAACAGCGCATGCAGCACCGCCGCCAGCAAGGCCAGCCCCAGCGCCAGATCACGCCCCGCCGCCGTCCCCTCCAGCGAGACCAGCCAGCCGCTCACTCCAGCCCGACCAGCGCGCGGGCGAAGTCCTCGGGATCGAAGGGCGACAGGTCGTCGATCTGCTCTCCCACCCCGATCGCATGGATGGGCAGGCCGAACCGGTCGGCCAGCGCCACCAGCACACCCCCCTTCGCCGTGCCGTCCAGCTTGGTCATCACCAGCCCGGTCACATCGGCGATCTTGCGGAAGATCTCGACCTGCGAAATCGCGTTCTGCCCCGTCGTCGCATCCAGCACCAGCAGGGTGTTGTGCGGCGCGGTCGTATCCACCTTGCGGATCACGCGGACGATCTTGGCCAGCTCCTCCATCAGGTCCTGCCGGTTCTGCAACCGCCCCGCCGTGTCGATCAGCAGAAGGTCCGCCCCCTGCGCCTGCGCCTGCGTCAGCGCGTCAAAGGCCAGAGAGGCGGGGTCCGACCCCTCGGGCGCCGTCAGCACCGGCACGCCCGCACGGCTCCCCCAGACCTGCAACTGCTCCACCGCTGCCGCACGGAAGGTGTCACCGGCGGCAATCACCACCGACTTCCCCGCCGCCTTGAACTGGCTTGCCAGCTTGCCGATCGTCGTTGTCTTGCCCGACCCGTTCACGCCCACCACCAGCACGACCTGCGGCCGCTTGGGATAGATGGGCAGGGGCCGCGCCACGGGGTCCATGATCCGCGCCACCTCGCCCGCCAGCGCCGCCTTCAGCTCGCGGGTGGAGATGCGCTTGCCGAACCGCCCCTCGGCAATGTTCGCCGTTACGCGCATCGACGTCTCGACACCCATATCCGCCTGGATCAGGACCTCCTCCAGACTTTCCAGCATCGCATCATCGACCAGCCTGCGCGGCTCCTCGGCCGCCCCGCCGCCGAAAATCCGCCCCAGCAGACCGGGCTTCGCAGCCTCCGGCGCGGGTGTCGCCACCGGCTCCGCCGACGATGCCGGGGCTTCGCGGGACGCCGGAGCCGCCGGCGTGTCCTCCGCCCCGGCCTCCTCTGCCACCAGCGCGTCCAGCCCCTCGCCGATCTTGTCGGAAGACCGGAACATCCGGTCGCGCAGTTTCTTGAAGAAGGACATGCCGCCCCTTTCCGCCTGTGGCCTGTCCATCACCTAATCCCTAACGCCCGCGAACGGAAGGCCCGTCACCCTCGACCCGACACCGCCCGGGGCAAGCGCGCCGCCCGCCCACACCGCCCCCGCACCGCCGACGGCACAGACCACCCGCCCCTTCATCCGTTCCCAAATATCCTGCGGGGGCCCGGGGTGCAAAACCCCCGTTCCCACCACCCCAACCCGCGCACCGCCCCGCATCACCCCCGCACCGCCGAAGGCAAAA
>AYNO01000041.1 GCA_000500915.1 Rhodobacter sp. CACIA14H1 | reverse complement strand
TCCACCGGCAGCAGCACGGCATCCAGCGCACGCGACACAGTAGGGGCGAGGCACGGCCGGTCTCGCCGCCACCGGCGGACGGGCGGGGCGANCGTGGTGGTTCCTGCGGGGGACAAGGACCGTCAGCGCGGCAAGAAGCGCGGCGGAGAGGGGATTTGCGTAGCGTCGCAACATGGAAGTACCTTCACGAAGATGGGCGGCGGACACCCTGCCCGACGCCTGCCCCTTGCGGGCAGCGCAACCATAGACGTGCCGAACATGGCGAGTCTGTAGCGTGAAGGTGCCGGTCGCGGGCGATTACACGGCGCGGATGCGGCTTTTCGCCTTGGCCTCCAACCGACGGCGGTGCAGCACCGGTTCGGTATATCCCGATGGTTGAATGCGTCCTTCGAAGACCAGATCGCAGGCCGCCCGGAAGGCCGGTCCGTCGAATCGCGGGGCCGATCGGACGATAGGCCGGATCGCCCGCGTTCTGGCGGTCCACCACGGCGGCCATCTTGCGCAGCGCGGCCATCACCTGCGCCTCGGTCACGACGCCATGGTGCAGCCAGTTCGCCAGCGCCTGCGACGAGATGCGGCAGGTCGCGCGGTCCTCCATCAGGCCCACATCGTGGATGTCCGGCACCTTGGAACAGCCGACGCCCTGATCCACCCAGCGCACGACATAGCCCAATATGCCCTGCGCGTTGTTCTCCACCTCGGCGCGGATATCCTCGTCGGACCAGTTGGTGCCCTCGGCCAGCGGAATGGCCAGCAGGTCCTCCAGCCGCCCGCGCGGCCCGCCTGCGGCGATGCCGTCCTGCACGGACAGCACATCGACGCGGTGGTAATGCGTCGCGTGCAGCGTCGCGGCGGTGGGCGACGGGACCCATGCACAGGTCGCGCCCGCCTTCGGATGGGCGATCTTCGCCTCCAGCATCGCGGCCATCAGGTCGGGCATCGCCCACATGCCCTTGCCGATCTGCGCGCGCCCCTTCAACCCGCAGGCCAGACCGATATCGACATTGCGGTCCTCGTAGGCCTTGATCCAGGCGGCATTCTTCATGTCGCCCTTGCGGACCATCGGCCCCGCCTCCATCGAGGTGTGGATCTCGTCCCCCGTCCGGTCAAGGAAGCCGGTATTGATGAAGGCCACGCGGTCGGCGGCGGCGCGGATACATTCCTTGAGGTTGGCGCTGGTGCGCCGCTCCTCGTCCATGATGCCCAGCTTCACGGTAAAGCGGGGCAGGGCCAGCGTTTCCTCGACGCGGTCGAAGACGGTGCAGGCAAAGGCCACTTCTTCCGGCCCGTGCATCTTGGGCTTCACCACATAGACCGACCCGTGCAGCGAATTGCGCGGCCCTTCGGTCTTTTGCAGGTCGTGCAGGGCGCAGAGCGTGGTGACGAAGGCATCCATGATCCCTTCGCCCACCTCGCGCCCTTCGGCGTCCAGGATGGCGGGGTTCGTCATCAGGTGGCCCACGTTCCGAACCAGCATCAGGGCGCGTCCCTTTAGCGAAAGGGGCGTGCCATCCGGCGCGGTGAAGGCATAGTCGTCGCGCAGGCGGCGTTCGATCGTCTGGTCGCCCTTGGGCACGAATTCCACCAGATCGCCCCGCATCAGGCCCAGCCAGTTGGCATAGGCCAGCACCTTGTCCTCGGCATCCACGGCGGCGACGCTGTCCTCGCAATCCATGATCGCGGACAGCGCGGCCTCCATGCGGATATCCGCCACACCCGCCTTGTCCACCGCGCCGATGCGGTGGCCCGCATCGATCCGCAGCACAAGGTGCAGGCCGTTGTTGCGCAGAAGGATTGCCGACGGGGCCTCGGCCCTGCCGCGATAGCCGGCGAATTGCGCGGGGGTCTTCAGCGCGGGCGAGAGGACACCGTCGGCGACGTGATAGCGGGTCACATCGGCATGGCTGCCCGTGGCCAGCGGCGCCACCGCGTCCAGAAAGGCCTTGGCCCAGGCGATGACCCTTTCCCCGCGGGCAGGATCGTAGTCGCGGCCCTTGGGCGCATCCCCGATGGCATCGGTCCCGTACAGCGCATCATACAGCGACCCCCACCGCGCATTCGCGGCATTCAGCGCGTAGCGGGCATTCATCACCGGAACGACAAGCTGCGGTCCGGGGACCTGCGCGATCTCGGGATCGACGCCTGCGGTGCGGATGGTGAAATCCGGCCCCTCGGGCAGCAGATAGCCGATCTCCTGCAGGAAGGCGCGATAGGCCGCCGCGTCCTGCGGCTGGCCCCGGCGGGCGCGGTGCCAGTCGTCGATCCGCGCCTGCATCCGGTCGCGCGTTTCCAGCAGGGCGCGGTTCACCGGACCCAGCGTCGAGACGGCATCCGCAAGCCCCTGCCAGAACCGGTCCGGCGCGATGCCGGTGCCGGGCAGGGCCTGCCCTTCGATGAACTCCACCATGCGGGCGTCCACCTGCAAGCCATGGCGATCCTGCCGTTCCATGCGCGTCCCTCCGCTTCGGTATGCGATGGCACACCATACCGAAGGCAGGGCAACCGCCGCAACCGACCGGCCCTCCGCATTTGCGCTGTTTTGCGAACATCACCTTCAGGCTGCGGCACATAATCAAACAGTTTGCCGAAATGCTAACTTTCCGGTTCCCCGACTCGGCGGGGTATGTTACTTAGCGACATGGCTAAGCATGACCCCGACCTCTCGCTCCTCTTCCACGCCCTCGCGGATCCGACGCGGCGGGCGATGCTGGAACGTCTGGCCAAGGGCCCTGCGGCGGTGACGGAACTGGCCGGTCCCACCGGCCTTCGGCTTCCCACGATCCTGCGGCACCTGTCGGTGCTGGAAGGGGCGGGGCTGATCGCCACCGCCAAGGATGGCCGCGTCCGGTCCTGTGCCTTCGTGCCGCAGGGGCTGGCGCCGATGCAGGACTGGCTGGACGGGCAGCGTGCGCTCTGGGAAGCGCGGCTCGACCGGCTGGACGAATACGTGACCGGACTGATGAAGGACCGCCAGACATGACCCCGCCCGACCTCTCCCGCCTTGACGTGCCGGACTACGACCCCGCGCTCGACCTCGTGCTGCAGCGCGACCTGAACGCCCCGCGTTCCCTGATCTACACCTGCTGGACCACGCCCGAACATCTGGTCCACTGGTTCGTGCCGAAACCGCACCGCGTCACGGCCTGCCATCTGGATGTCCGCGTGGGCGGCGCCTGCAACACGACCTTCGACGTGGACGGCACCGTGATCGAGAACCGGGGCGTCTATCTCGAGGTGGTGCCGGACCGGAAACTGGTCTTCACCGACGCCTATAGCGCAGGCTGGAAACCCGCCCCCGAACCCTTCATGACCGCCATCCTGCATTTCGAGGATGCCGGCCCCGACCGCACCCGCTACACCGCCATCGCCCGCCACCGGTCGGCCGAGACGGCAAAGACCCATGCCGACATGGGCTTCCACGACGGATGGGGCACGGTCGCCACCCAGTTGGAGGCCTATGCCCGGGGGATGATGGCATGACCGCCGACCTGTCGGACCGCACCATGGTCATCGACCGCCTGATCGCCGCCCCCGTGGCGGCCGTCTGGGGCGCCTGGTGGAACCCGCAAAGCCTGCCGCTGTGGTGGGGACCGGACGGGTTCTCCTGCCGCACCACCCGCATCGACCTGCGCGAGGGCGGCGAATGGGTCTTCGACATGATCGCGCCGGATGGCACGGTCTATCCCAACCATCACCGCTACACGCTGGTCCGGCCCGAAAGCCGCATCGAATATACCCTGCACTGGGGCGAGAACGGGCCGAAACACGCCGACGCCTCGGCCAGTTTCGAAACCGTCGCGGGCGGCACGCGGGTCACGCTGGCCATGGTGTTCAACACGGCCGAGGAATGGGCGCAGGCCAAGGGCTTCGGGGCCGAGGCGCTGGGCCTGGAGACGCTGGGCAAACTGGCACGGGCGGCGGGCGCAGCCTAGCGGGGGGGCGGGCCGCCCGCCTTTCCCGACCGGCGCGCCTCGCCCCGGCAGCGGTCGGAACAGTAGCGCACCTCGTCCCAGACCTTTTCCCATTTCTTGCGCCACGCGAAGGGCCGGCCGCAGCAGGCACAGACCTTCTGCGGCAGGTCGCCCTTGCGGCGCATCCGCCCCGTCACAGGTCGAAACTCATCTGCGCCGCATCGGCCCGCCGCGGACGCGGGGCGCGGTCGTTGACGAAACGTACGTCGGCGCGGCTTGCATGGCGCTCGATCACCTCTGCCACCTCGGTCCGGTATCCGCGCTCTTTCCGCAGGCCCCAGCAGGCCTCGCGCGCGGCACGGGCGGCGGCGGCCACGTCCACCACAGGCTCCGGATACAGCCGCCCCAGCACCCCGCTCGCGCCGGTCCATTTCCACGGCTCCTGCAGGAAGGCATCGGGCACCGCCGCCAGCTCCGGCACCCAGCGCCGCGTGAAGGCGCCGGTCGGGTCCTGATCCAGCCCCTGCTTCACCGGATTGTAGATGCGGATCGTGTTGATCCCCGTCACCCCCGCCTGCATCTGCACCTGCGGCCAGTGGATGCCCGGTTCGTAATCGGTAAAGCGCCGCGCCAGCACCGCCCCGGTTGCCCGCCAGTCCAGCCACAGATGATAGGACGCCACCGCCATCACCATGCTGCGCATCCGGAAATTCAGCCAGCCGGTCGCCCGCAGATAGCGCATACAGGCGTCCAGGAAGGGCAGCCCCGTCTCGCCGCCCGCCCATGCCGCCAGCCGCACGGCATCCGGTTCGCGCGGGCGCAGCGTATCGGCGGCACGGTGCAGGGCGCGGATTTCGATCTGCGGCTCGGTCTCCAGCTTCTGGATGAAATGGTCGCGCCACGCCATCCGGCTTTCGAAACTGGCAAGGGCACCGCCCCAGCGCCCGCCGGGCCGTTCGGCCGCGCGGCGGGCGGCCGCCTGCACCACCTCACGCGATGACAGCGCTCCGGCGGCCAGATGGGCCGACAGCCGCGAACAGGCCCGCTCCCCCGTCAGCGGCGACGACATGGCGGCGCGGTAGGGCTCCCCCCGGACCGTCAGGAAACTCTCCAGCAGCGCGACCCCGTGCCGGCGCCCGCCGGTCTGGCGATGGGCGCAGGGATCGTCCGGCAGGCGCAGGGCGCGGGCGGTGGGAATGGTGCCCGGTTCCACCCCGGCAACGGCCCGCAACCCCTCCGGCACCGGCCGGGCAGGGGCCGCGACAAATCCGTCCCGCCGCCGCGCCCAGCCGTCCCGGTGGGACAGGCGGCGGATGACGCCCTGCTGCGGCAACTCCTCCCACAGGATCCCCGACGCCCGCGCCCATGCCGCCACCCGCCGGTCGCGGGCGAAGGTCCACAGATTGCCTGTCTCCTCGTGGCTGACGATGCGGGCGACGTGGTGCTGGCGGCAGAGCCTGTCCAGAACCTCCACCGCGTCGCCCACGCGGACGACCAGCGGCGCACCCAGCGCGGCCAGATCGCCCCGCAATCCCTCCAGCGTCTCGGCAATGAAATCCCACTGCCGGGCCGAGGCGTCGGCCTGCCGCCACAGCTCCGGCTCCACCACGTGGACGGGCAGCACGGCCCCCAGACCCGCCGCACGGGTCAGGGCCGGATGATCCGCAACACGCAGGTCGCGCTTGAACCAGACGAGAACATTCATGGAACATTTATCTAGCCGGACGCAGGGATTCGTAAAGCCCCCGCAGCGGTGCAAGGCCCGCCCGCAACCCCTTCCGCGACCGCCACAGGCAGATGCGGACGATGAACCCATACTTTAAGATAGGAAGGAATATCCCGATGGGTGCGGCAATCAACCGTGGGCACCTGTTAACCTTTCGCCTTCAATCCGGCGTCGAGTCATGGTCTGTCGGGCCATGTGCGCCGGGATCCGGCAGGTGGTGATGCAGACGAAAGTCGTTGACATGGACAGGCGACCCCAGCCGCTCAAGACATGGCTGTGGCGGTCCTATGTCCGCGCCTCCCTCGTGCCGCTCCTGCTGATCGAACTGTCCTTCATCGCGATCTACTGGTTCACCAGCCAGGTCGTCTATGACCGCAGCGCCGCCGCGATCACCAAGATTTCCACCGAAGCCGTGCGCGAGGCCGCGATCCGCGAGGCGGGGATCATCGCCCGCCGGCTGGGCACGATCACCTCGCTGACCGATGTCTATGCCGATGAATCCGCCCGTGCCCTTGCCGCGCCGATGCCCGACGTGCCGCCGCAGGTGCGGGCCAACCACGCCTATTCGCCGGACGGCGTCTTCTACACGGTCCGCGACGATGGCGGGTCGGCGGTGTTCTACAGCGGCGCGGTGCCGGTCGGACCGGAGGAACAGGAAAAGGTCTGGCGCACCCTGCGTCTGGACCCGGTCATGAAATCGATCCGCGACAGCGACCCGCTGATCGCGCAGCTCTACCTTAACACCAACGACTCCCTGAACCGCATCTATCCGTGGTTCGACGTGCTGGCGATCTATCCGCCCGGCATGGATATCCCGACCTACAATTTCTATTACGAAGCCGATGCCAGCCATAACCCGGACCGCGCGGTGGTCTGGACCGACAGCTATGTCGATCCGGCAGGGTCCGGCTGGATGGTGTCGGCCATAGCCCCCGTCTATGCCCTAGACCGTCCCGATTACCTCGAAGGCGTGGTGGGGATCGACATCACCATCGACACGATCGTCGATCAGGTGCTGGACATCGATCTGGAAGGCGACGGCTATGCCATCCTCGTCGGGCGGGACGGGACGATCCTTGCCCTTCCCCCCGCCGCCGAGTCCGATCTGGGCCTCTCCGAACTGCTTGACCACAGCTACGAGGAAGCGATCCTCGAAGACACGTTCAAACCCGACAGCTTCAACATCTACCGCCGTCCCGAACTGGCCGATCTCGCCGCCGCGATCCAGTCCGGGCCGGCCGGTAACGCCCGCGCCGACCTCGGCCGCCCGATGATCGCGGGCTGGGCGACGGTGGACGGGCCGAACTGGAAACTCGTGACCCTGACCAGCGAAGAGTCGGTCCTTTCCGGCGCCTCGACCCTGCGCGAACAGCTCGCCCTCGTCTCCAAGGCGATGCTCGCCATCCTCGTGCTGTTCTACCTCGGCTTCTTCCTTGTCCTCTGGCGGCGCTCCGCCGCCATGTCGCGCCGCGTCGCCGCGCCGCTGTCCGATATCGAGGGCAACATGATCCGCATCGCCGATGGCGGCACCGTCCCGCCCGACCACCGCTACGAGGTGGCCGAACTCCAGACCGTGGGCGACCATCTGGTGACCATGGGCGAAAAGCTGCAGGCGGCCAGCCGCGCCAAGTCCAACTTCCTGTCCGCCATGAGCCACGAGCTGCGGACGCCGCTGAACGCCATCCTCGGCTTCTCCGAACTGCTCTCCGGCGCGAAGGGCGAACCCATCGACGGCGAACGCGCCCGTCAGGTGGAGGCGATCCACTCCGCCGGCTGGCATCTCCTGCAACTGGTGGAAGGCGTGATCGAACTCAGCCGCATCGAACAGGGCGAGGTGCACCAGTCCCTCGTCCCGCTCGACGTCCTGCCCATCGCCCGCCAGGCGATGGACGACATCCGCCCGGGGGTGACGAACGGCATCAGGCTGACCGTCGTCGAACCGGAAACCGCCCTGCCGCCGGTGCGCGGCGATGCGGTCATCATCCGCCGCATCCTTGGCCACCTGATTTCCAACGGCGTGAAATACAACCGCGAGGGCGGCACGGTCACGGTCTTCTTCACCCATGGCGACGGGCTCTTGTCGGTCCATGTCGCCGACGACGGCATCGGCATTCCCGCCGCCATGCAGCCGCGCCTCTTCACCCCCTTCGACCGACTGGGCCACGAGAACGGCACGATCAGCGGCACAGGGATCGGGCTGACGGTCTGCCGCAAGCTGGCCGACCTGACCGGATGCGACATCGGCTTCACCTCGACCGAGGGCAAGGGATCGACCTTCACGCTCCGCATCCCGCTGGCCTGAGGCGGCGGCGGGCGCCGCTTGCCTTCCCCCCGCCCCGTCCATAGCTTCCCCGCAAAGGGAGCCTGCCATGACCGAACCGCGTGCCGTCCACCTGTCCGACTACCAGCCCTTTTCCCACCGCGTCCTCGACGTGGCGCTGACCTTCCGCCTCACCCCCCGCGCCACCCGCGGCCTTGCCACCCTGCGGCTGGAACCGAACCCCGCCCGCCCCGGCAGGCACGACCTCCGTCTGGATGGCGAAAACCTGCGCCTCCTGTCGCTCCGCCTCGACGGCACCCCGCTGGACACCACCCCCGATGCCACCGGCCTGACGATCCCCGCCGCCCTCCTGCCCGCGCAGGCCTTCACGCTGGAAACCGAGGTGGAGATCGACCCCGAAGGCAATACCGCGCTCGAAGGGCTCTACATGTCGCGCGGCATGTACTGCACCCAGTGCGAGGCCGAGGGCTTCCGCAAGATCACCTTCTACCCCGACCGCCCCGACGTCATGGCCCCCTTCCGCGTGCGGATCGAAAGCGACCTGCCCGTGCTGCTGTCGAACGGCAACCCGGCAGGGCAGGGGGCGGGCTGGGCCGAATGGGTGGACCCCTGGCCAAAGCCTGCCTACCTCTTCGCGCTGGTGGCAGGTGATCTGGTGGCCCACAGCGCCCCCTTCACCACCGCCTCCGGCCGCCCCGTCACCCTGAACATCTGGGTCCGCCCCGGCGATCAGGACCGCTGCGCCTATGCGATGGACAGCCTGATCCGCTCCATGCGCTGGGACGAAACCGCCTATGGCCGCGAATACGACCTCGACGTGTTCAACATCGTGGCCGTGGACGATTTCAACATGGGCGCGATGGAGAACAAGGGGCTGAACATCTTCAACTCCAAATTCGTCCTCGCCTCGCCCGAAACCGCGACCGACGACGACTTCGCAAGGATCGAGGCGATCATCGCCCATGAATACTTCCACAACTGGACCGGCAACCGCATCACCTGCCGCGACTGGTTCCAGCTCTGCCTCAAGGAAGGGCTGACCGTCTTCCGCGACCAGCAATTCAGCGGCGACATGCGCAGCCATGCGGTCAAGCGGATCGAGGATGTGCTGATGCTCCGTGCCCGGCAGTTCCGCGAGGATGGCGGCCCGCTCGCCCATCCCGTCCGCCCCGACAGCTATGTGGAAATCAACAACTTCTACACCGCCACGATCTACGAAAAAGGCGCCGAACTCATCGGGATGCTGAAGCGGCTTGTCGGTGACGACGGCTATGCAAAGGCGCTGGACCTCTACTTCACCCGCCATGACGGCGATGCGGCCACGATCGAGGATTGGCTCAAGGTCTTCGAAGATGCCACCGGCCGCGACCTGACCCAGTTCAAACGCTGGTACACCGAAGCCGGCACCCCCCGCGTCAAGGTCTGGGAGGAATGGGACGGCGCGACCTATACCCTGACGCTGGAACAGGAAAACCCGCCCACCCCCGGCCAGCCGGAAAAGGGGGCGAAGGTCATCCCCGTCGCGCTGGGCCTGCTGAACCCCAACGGGGACGAAGTGCTGCCGACCACCGTCCTCGAACTGACCGAAGCAAGGCAGAGCTTCCGCTTCCCCGCCGCGACGCGCCCCGTCCCGTCGCTCCTGCGCGGCTTCTCGGCCCCCGTGGTGCTGGACCGCGAGGTATCGCCCGAGGAACGCGCCTTCCTGCTGGCCCATGACACCGACCCCTTCAACAAATGGGAGGCAGGCCGTGCGCTGGCAAAGGACCTGCTCGCCCGCATGGTGACCGATGGCGCAAGTCCCGGCCCCGACTGGCTGGACGCCATCGCCCGCGTCACCTTCGACGAAACGCTGGACCCCGCCTTCCGGGCGCTCGCCCTGCGCCTGCCGGGCGAGGATGACATGGCCGCCACCCTGCACGCCGCAGGCATCCCCCCCGATCCGGCGCGCATCTGGACTGAACGCCGCCGCATGGCCGACGCGCTGGCCCGCCGCCTCGGCCCGCAACTGCCCGGCCTGATCGACCGCCTTGCCGAACCCGGCCCCTTCACCCCCGACGCCCGCGCCGCAGGCCGCCGCGCCCTGCGCATCGCCGCGCTCAACCTGCTGACGCGGATCGACGGGGGCAGGGCGGCCACCGCCGCCTACCGCGCCGCGAACAACATGACCGAGGAAGTGGGCGCACTGGTCGCGCTGCTGGAGGCAGGGCAGGGGCAAGAGGAACTCGCCCTGTTCGAACAGCGCTGGACCAAGGACCGCAACGTCATGGACAAGTGGTTCGCGCTCCAGATCGCCCATGCCCATCCCGACCGCGCCGCGCAGGTGACGGATGCGCTGACCCGCCATCCCGCCTTCGACTGGAAGAATCCCAACCGTTTCCGGTCTGTCATCGGGGCGCTTTCGGCCAACCATGCGGGCTTCCACCACGCATCGGGGGCGGGCTACCGGCTGGTGGCGGACTGGCTGCTGAAACTCGACCCGCTGAACCCGCAGACGGCGGCGCGGATGTCCACCGCCTTCGAGACATGGACCCGCTACGACGCCGACCGGCAGGGGCTGGTGCAGGGGGAACTTGCCCGCATGGCCGCCGCGCCGACGCTCAGCCGCGATCTGGCCGAGATGGTGGGACGGATGCGCGGGGCCTGACCGCCCGCGGGGTCAGAGCTTGCAATAGGGCTGCGCCCGCGTCCATGCGGCCATCGCGGCCCGCTTCTCGGCGTTGCGGAAGGGCATCCAGTCCCGCCCGATGCCGCGATTGCCGCCCCCCACGACGACACCGTCGGTCGCCACGGCCTTGGCGACCATCTGCGTCGCGCATTCCAGGTTTTCGGCCCCGTCCTTCAGCTCCGATGCCGTATCCGCCTCGCACTGGTGGTAATCGGCCGACCGGGGGGAAATCTGCATCACGCCGATATAGCGCCCGCCGCCGCCCGCTGCCTGCGGGTTCCAGCTCGATTCATACCGCGCCACCGCCGACATCAGCCCCGCCCAGAAGGCACGGCGCTCCTCGATCGACGCCTCCTCGTAGCCGGGGCACCATGTGTCCACATCCGCGGGAATGGCCTCTGCCAGCACCGGATCATGCGACTCGATCGCGGCCAGCGTGCTGGCCGTCCAGGCCCGACCCTCGGGCCGCACATCCCACTGCATCGGGGGCATCTGGCCACTGGACGACAGGCTGGCCTGTTCCTTGGTGGCAACACAGCCCGCCAGTGTGGCGGCAACAAGCGACAGGGCCAGGGCGGCAGGGTAACGCGACATCGGTATCCGTCAGGCAGCATCGCGCCCCAGTTGCGCGACCGGCACCTTTCACCAGCGCAAGCGCCACCTGTCCACGGAAACGCATTGTTTCACGGCGCGATAGGCAGAAAACCGCCTCCGCAGCCGTGGATATGATATGGATAATCCTGCGTAATCACGCCGACTCACCTGCTGCGGTGGCGGCGTGTCTTGCGTAAGTGCCTCGTCTGTCGCGGGGTTTTTGTTCATTAGTGGGTGTGACACTGCCATGTCGCGTATCCTTGCCCGGTCGGTCACGGCCGACCTCGTCGCCAGGTTCTTCAACCTGATGCTCTTCGTCCTCCTCCTGCCGGTCGTGGTGATTCTGTCCCGCAGGCCGGGCATAGACCGGATCGTCCCGGACGATTCGTCCCTCCGTCCCTCCTCTGCGCCCAAGGCGGCTTGATGCTGCGGCTGTGACGCCCTAGACAGTCGGGCAAACCGACACCAAGGACGGCACGCCATGCTCGACTTCCGCTACGAAGCGCCCAAGCCCAAGGTCATCGCCGGGGCCAAGGGGGACTGGGAACTGGTCATCGGCATGGAAATCCACGCGCAGGTGGCTTCCAACGCCAAACTCTTCTCCGGCGCCTCCACCGCCGTCGGGGCAGAGCCGAACTCGAACGTGTCCTTCGTCGATTGCGCGATGCCGGGGATGCTGCCCGTCATCAACGAATTCTGCGTCGAACAGGCGGTCCGCTCCGGCCTCGGCCTCAAGGCGCAGATCAACCTGCGCTCGGCCTTCGACCGCAAGAACTACTTCTACCCCGACCTGCCGCAGGGCTACCAGATCAGCCAGCTCTACCACCCCATCGTGGGCGAGGGCGAGGTGATCGTGGAAATGTCCCCCGGCGTGGCGCGCCGCGTCAGGATCGAACGCATCCACCTCGAACAGGATGCAGGGAAATCCATCCACGACATGGACCCCAACATGTCCTTCGTGGACTTCAACCGCACCGGCGTCGCGCTGATGGAGATCGTCAGCCGCCCCGACATCCGCGGACCGGAGGAAGCGGCGGCCTATGTCGCCAAGCTGCGCCAGATCCTGCGCTACCTCGGCACCTGCGACGGCAACATGCAGAACGGCAACCTGCGGGCGGACGTGAACGTGTCGGTCTGCCGCCCGGGCGATTACGAACGCTATCAGGCGACGCAGGACTTCTCCCACCTCGGCACGCGGTGCGAGATCAAGAACATGAACTCGCTCCGCTTCATCCAGGCCGCCATCGAATACGAGGCGCGGCGCCAGATCGCCATCCTCGAAGACGGCGGCAAGGTCGATCAGGAAACCCGCCTCTACGACCCCGACAAGGGCGAGACGCGGTCGATGCGGTCCAAGGAAGAAGCCCACGACTACCGCTACTTCCCCTGTCCCGACCTGCTGCCGCTGGAAATCGAACAGGCCTGGGTCGATGACATCGCCGCCCGGATGCCCGAACTGCCGGACGCCAAGAAGGCCCGCTTCATGGCCGATTTCGGCCTGACCGATTACGACGCCAATGTCCTGACCGCCGAAGTGGACAACGCCGCCTTCTTCGAAGAGGTGGCAAAGGGCCGCGACGGCAAGCAGGCCGCGAACTGGATCATCAACGAACTCTTCGGGCGGCTGAACAAGGAAGGCAAGGGCGTGACCGAAAGCCCGCTTTCGGCGGCCCAGATCGGCGGCGTCCTCGACCTGATCGCGTCGGGAGAGATCACGACCAAGATGGCAAAGGACCTGTTCGAACTCCTCTGGACCGAAGGCGGCAACCCCGCCGAGGTCGCGGCCAAGCACGGCATGAAGCAGGTGACGGATACCGCCGCCATCGAAAAGGCGCTGGACGACCTCATCGCCGCCAACCCCGAACAGGTGGAAAAGGCCAAGGTCAATGCCAAGCTGGCGGGCTGGTTCACCGGTCAGGTGCTGAAGGCCACGGGCGGCAAGGCCAATCCGGCGGTCGTCAACCAGATGGTGGCGCAGAAGCTGGGCCTCTGAACGGGGCAGGGCGGTCGGCGGGAAAGCCCGCTTCCGCCCGCCCGCCCTTTCCGAGCGCACGTCCCACCGCTACCTTGCCCGCCAAAAGCCGGAGTGTCCGATGCAGCGCCATGAATACAAGGTCGTCCCCGCCCCCCGCCGCGGCACCAAGTCCCGCGAGGCCAAGACGACCGAAGACCGCTTCGCGCTGACCCTTTCCACCCTGATGAACGAACTGGGCCGGGACGGGTGGGAATACCTCCGCGCCGAAACCCTGCCCTGCGAGGAACGCGCGGGCTTTACCAAGACGCGGATCGTGGAACAGACCATGCTGGTCTTCCGCCGCCCCCTGTCAGGCAGCGCGGCGCTTGCCGCCACCCTGTCCGACCACCCCGCCGCCCCGAAAGCCATCGCCGCCGAAGCACCGGCCCCGCGCCTCGGCCCGGCCGTGGAGCCGCCCCCCGGCGCCGCGCCGACCATCGGCAAGGCCGAATGATCAGCCGGCGGCTGCCAGCGCCTGCGGCAGCACCTCGGCCAGCACGGCAAGATCGGCCTCCGTCCCGACGCTGATCCGGATGCAACGGTCCAGCGGCGCCACGCCCGGCATCCGGATGAACAGCCCGCGCGCGATGCATTCGCGCAGGACGGCGCGGGCGAAATCCCCGTCCCGCCCGCAATCCACCGTCACGAAATTCGTGGCCGATGGCAGCGCCCGCAGCCCGTTCGCCGCCGCGATCCCGGCGATCCCGTCCCGCGCCACCGCAACCTTGCCCTGCACCTGCGCCAGCCAGTCCTGATCGGCCAGCGCCGCCATCGCCCCCGCCTGCGCCACGCGGCCCATCCCGAAATGGTTGCGCACCTTGTCAAAGGCGCGGACCAGCGCGGGCGCGGCCAGCGCATAGCCGACCCGCAAGCCCGCCAGCCCGTAGCCTTTGGAAAAGGTCCGCATCCGGATCACGCGCGGGTCATCCGCTGCGATGCGCGGCACCGCCCCGGCAGGGGCAAGGTCCACATAGGCCTCGTCCAGCACCAGCAGCGTGCCGTCGGGCAGCGCCTCCACCATCGCCTCTACCGTCGCGGCATCATGCCATGTGCCCATCGGATTGTCGGGATTGGCGAAATAGACCAGCTTCGCCCCCACCTCCCGCGCCTTGGCCACCAGCGCCTGCGGGTCCTCGCGGTCATTGCTGTAGGGGACGCGATGCAGCACCGCGCCAAAGCCCGCCACATGGAAGTTGAAGGTCGGATAGGCCCCGGCCGAGGTGACGACGGGATCCCCCGGCCCCGCCAGCAGCCGCACCAGCACGCCCAGCAGCCCGTCGATCCCTTCGCCCACCACCACATGCGCCGGCGTCACCCCGTGATGCGCGGCGATGGCGTGGCGCAGGTCATGCACCTCGGGGTCGCCATACATCCACGCCTCGCCCGCCGCCTGCGCCATGGCGGCCATGGCCTGCGGCGATGGTCCGAAGCGGCTTTCATTCGCGCCAAGGCGGGCGCGGAAGGGGCGGCCCATGGCACGCTCCTGCGTTTCCGGCCCCACGAAGGGGACGGTATCGGGAAGGCTGTCGGCAAGCGGGGTGAGGCGCGGTCCTGTCATGCCGCGAAGGGAAGCGCGGCGCAGGGCAAAGCGCAAGGGGGGCCGTGCGGAAAGCATGGACGCCCGATGGTCCGGCCCGCGACGGCGGCCCCCTAGTCCCGCAGGAACTTGCGCCGCGCCTCTTCGGCCATGGCCTGCCGCATCTCCACCTGCGCCAGTTCCGCCATCACCGCCTTGCGCCGGTCCGCATCCGGCTCGCCCGCCAGCATGTCGCGCAACCGCGCCGCCTCCTTCTTCAGGACGATCTCTTCGGGCAATACCCCCGCCTCGGCCATGATGCGGAACCCGACGGCATCGCCCGCACTGACGAAGGCATCGCCGGGGCGGTCGGGCAGGGGCTTTCCCTCACCCTCCAGCCCCTGAAGCTCTCCCCTCAGGCGGGCTTTCTGCATCTGGCGTTCGGCAAGGCGGGACAGCCATGACATGGGCGGCACTCCTTTGCCCCAGTGTCGCGCCTCTGGCCGCCAAAGGAAAGGGGGGCTGCTCGCCCCCCTCGCCACCCCCGCGGGGGTGGCTCACCCCCTAGGGATATTTGGGAACGGATGAAATCAGCCGATTTCCGCAAGCCGCTTCAGGGCGGCGTCGAGCTTTGCCGCCTCGTCCTCGCGGGCCTCCAGATTGGCGCGGGCCTCGTCCACCACCTCTTCGGGGGCCGCAGCGACGAAGGCCGGGTTGTTCAGGCGGCCCTTCAGCCCCCCGATTTCCTTGCCCAGCTTTTCCAGCGCCTTGGACAGACGCGCCTTTTCCTCGGCGATGTCGATGATCCCTTCCAGAGGCATGGCAAAGGCCGCGCCTTCCAGCGCGATGGACACGCTGCCCTTGGGGGCGGTCGCGGCCTCGGTCAGGCTTTCCACCCGGGCAAGGCGCTTGATCAGCACCTCGTTCCGCGTCCAGGCCTGCCGTGCCTCGTCCGACAGGGTCGTGGCGACAAGGTCGATCTTCAGGCCCACAGGCACATGCATCTGCGCCCGGGCCGACCGGATCTCGTCGATCAGGCCCGTCACCCAGCCCATTTCCCGATCCGCCGCCGCATCGGCAAGGCCCAGGTCGGCTTCCGGCCAGTCGGTATGCACCAGCATCTTGGCCCGCGTGCCGGTCGTGGCCCAAAGCTCCTCGGTGATGAAGGGCATCATCGGGTGCAGCAGGATCATGCAGCGGTCCAGCACCCAGGCCATGACCTTGCGCGTCTCACCCGCCGCATCGCCGTCGAACAGGGGCTTGGCGAATTCCACATACCAGTCGCAGACCTTGCCCCAGACGAAACGGTAGAGCGTGTCTGCCGCCTGGTCGAAACGGTAATCGGCCAGCGCCGCATCCACCTCGGCGATGGTGCGGAGCGTTTCCCCGATGATCCAGCGGTTGGCGGTGGCGGTGGCCTTGGGGGCGGCCTCTTGCGTCGCGTGCCCCTCCCAGACCCCGTTCATCTCGGCAAAGCGGCAGGCGTTCCACAGCTTCGTGCCGAAGTTGCGGTATCCCGCGATGCGCTGCGTATCCAGCTTCAGCACGCCCCCCAGCGACGCCATCGCCGCATTGGTGAAGCGCAGCGCATCGGCGCCGTATTCGCCGATGATCTCCAGCGGGTCGATGACGTTGCCCAAGGACTTTGACATCTTCTTGCCCTTGGCATCGCGGACGAGGCCATGCAGATAGACCGTCCTGAACGGCACCTCACCCACCACGGCCAGCTGCATCATCATCATCCGGGCGACCCAGAAGAAGAGGATGTCCTGCCCCGTGATCAGCACGCTCGTCGGGAAGAACCGCTTCAGCGCGTCGGTCTGCTCCGGCCAGCCCAGTGTCCCGATGGGCCAGAGGCCGGAGGAGAACCACGTGTCCAGCACGTCAGGGTCGCGCACCAGCGCCTTGCCCGACGCCATCGCTTGCGCCTCGGCCTCGGTCGCGGCGCAGTAGTGGTTGCCGTCCGCGTCATACCACACCGGGATCTGATGCCCCCACCAAAGCTGGCGCGAGATGCACCACGGTTCGATATTGTCCAGCCAGTGGTAATAGGTCCGCTCGCCGCTTTCGGGGATGATCTTGACCGTCCCGTTCCGCACCGCGTCCAAGGCAGGTTGCACGATTCGAACAGTATCGACGAACCATTGGTCCGTCAGCATGGGTTCGATTACCACTTTCGAACGATCGCCGAAGGGCTGCATGATCTTCTTCGCCTCGACCAGCGGCACGGGCGCATCCGCCCCTTCGGCATCCTTCTTCACTGCCGCCTTGCCCAGACGCGCATCATCCGCCCGTGTCATCACGGCCAGACCTTCCGCCGTGATCTCCTCGACCACGCGCTTGCGCGCCTCGAACCGGTCCAGACCCCGCAGGTGATCGGGGACGAGGTTCAGCGCATCCGCCTCCGCCTCGCTCAGCACCCGCTCGCCTCGCGCCACGGCCTGCGCGATGCCCGCCGCCTCGGCATAAGGCACGCCGTCAGACCGCAGGCAGGCCCGCGTGTCCATCAGGCGGTAGCAGGGAATCCCCCCCCGCTTGGCCACGCCATAGTCGTTGAAGTCATGCGCCCCCGTGATCTTCACCGCGCCCGACCCGAAGGTGGGATCGGGATATTCATCCGCGATGATCGGAATCAGCCGCCGATGCTCCTTCGGCCCCACCGGAATCTCGCAGAGTTTCCCGACGATTGCGGCATAACGCTCATCCGACGGATGCACCGCCACCGCGCCGTCGCCCAGCATCGTCTCGGGCCGCGTCGTGGCGATGGAGATGTAGTCGCGGACCTCGTCCACCACGACATTCCCCTCGGCATCCTTTTCCACGTAGCGATAGGTCGCCCCGCCCGCCAGCGGATAGCGGAAATGCCACATGAACCCGTCCACCTCGATATTCTCGACCTCCAGATCGGAAATCGCCGTCTCGAAATGCGGGTCCCAGTTCACCAGCCGCTTGCCGCGATAGATGAAGCCCTTGTTGTAAAGGTCCACGAAGACCCGGATCACCGCGTCGTGGAAGTTCCCCTCCTCGCCCGCCGGTGCATTGGGCGCACCGGACATGGTAAAGGCCTCGCGGTCCCAGTCGCAGGAACAGCCCAGACGCTGCAACTGGCCGATGATCGTGCCGCGCGATTTCCGCTTCTGTTCCCAGACCCGCAGGGTAAAGGCATCGCGCCCCATCTCGCGCCGCGACGGCTCGCCCTTGGCGGCCATCTCGCGCTCCGTCACCATCTGGGTGGCGATCCCCGCATGGTCGGTCCCCGGCTGCCACAGCGTGTCGTGACCCTTCATCCGGTGCCAGCGCGTCAGGATGTCCTGCAACGTGTTGTTGAAGGCGTGCCCCATATGCAGCGACCCCGTCACGTTCGGCGGCGGGATCATCACGCAAAAGCTTTCCGCGCCAGGCTTGGCATTCGCCCCTGCGCGGAAGGCCTTGCTGTCGATCCATTTCGCGGAAATCCGCGCCTCGGCCTCTGCGGCGTTGAAGGTCTTTTCCATCGGCATCGCTTGCATTCCCTTGGCTTCGCGCGGGGTTCTAGCGCGGCACAGGGGCAAGGGAAAGCGTCAGATCAGCGGCTGCCCCGCCAGCGCCTGCCCGAAGGTGCCAAGGACCAGCAGCACATAGCCCGCCGCCGCCATCCAGACCGCGACCGTTCCGGTCGCCTCCCCCGCCCGCCGCGCCGCCAGCCAGCCGACCACCGGCAGGACATGCAGCGCGTGCGTCGCCAGGAAATGCGCGACGCGCAGGTCGCCCACCTCGCGCGACCAGCCCATCAGCGGGACCCGCGCACCGGTCACGGGAATGCCGACGTGATGGCCGGGGGTCGATGCCATGTATCCCGCCGTGATCACCGTCAGCACGAAGGTCAGCCCCAGCCCCAGCACGATCGACAGTTTCAGCGCGGGCGCAAGCCCGGTATCGGGATTGCGCCAGATGGCCGCCCCGATCACCGCACTGGCCGCCGTCAGCGTCACCGCCGCCAGCCCCATCAGGGAATAGAGCTGCTCCCAGACCGGCGAGGACAGGTTGAAATGCGATGCCGTCCCCAGCGCCGCCGCCCCGCCGATCCAGACCAGTTCGGCAAGCACGCACAGGCAGACCAGCGCGACGAAACCCCGCCACAACCGGCCGTTCCGCTGTGCCGGTGTCATCCAGCGGGCAAAGAAGGCCAGCGTCGCCAGATAGACCGCCAGCGCGAGGTGGAATTTCAACGGCTTGATCCAGATGCCTTCCCCCGCGAATTCGCGCGGGTCCATCGCCATCGCCGCCAGCACCGGCACCATGGCCAGCGTGATCAGCAGCGCAAGCGCCGTGAAGGCGGGCGCGTCGGACCACAGCCGCGACGACAGCCGCGATGGGTCGCGGGCGGGAACAAGGGTCGTTACGGTCATGCGGCGGCCTTTCTGGCTAGGGTGAATCGCAGGGCGCTGAAGGCAAGGAACCCCGCCGGTCCGAACAGGAACGTCAGCAGAAGGCAGGGCAGCAGGAAGGGATGGGGGATGCGCTCGGCCCGCGCGGTGCGGGTGGCCCATGCGCCCACGAACAGGTCGAAGGCCAGATAATGCACCCAACCCGCCAGCGCGACATGCGGATCGGTGAACAGAAGCTGCACCTCGGCCAAGGAACCGAACCCGCCTTCCGCGCCCGACCAGAAGGCCAGCACAAGCCCCGCATAGCCAACCGACAGCACCAGCGGGATCGCCACCCCCGCCACGGCATCGGCGGCACGCGGGGCAAGCGGCGACAGCACAAGTGCGACCCATCCCAGCAGGGCCAGCGGATTCGCGATCTGGAACAGGGCGTCGGGGGTCATCGGCCCTCCATCTTTACACTGTCAGGATTGCGGCGAATCGTCCGCCTCGGTCAAGTGAAATCTTTACAGCGTCAAGATAGCGGCGTATGACCGGCTGCATGGATGACGAGGCAAAGCGCGGCTATCACCACGGCGACCTGCGGTCCGCGCTGCTTGCGGCGGCGGAAGAGGAACTTGCGGAACGCGGGGTGGAAGGGTTTTCCCTGCGACAGGTGGCAAGGCGGGCAGGGGTCAGCCATGCCGCGCCCGCCCACCATTTCGGCGATGCCCAAGGGTTGCTCACGGCGCTGGCGGCGGACGGGTTCTACCGTTTCCTCGCCGCACAGGCGGCGCGGGAGGCGCGGGCCGACCCGGACCCCAGGGCGCAGCTCGTGGCGGCGGGTCTTGGCTATATCGACTTCGCGCTGGACCGGCCCGCGCTGTTCCGCCTTCTGTTCGGGTCGGACAGGCCGGATTTCACCGACCCCGCACTGGACACGGCCTCGACCGCGGCCTTCTTCCATCTGCGCGAACAGGTCGATGCGGCCGGCGGGGCGGATGTCGATGCCGCCGCCGTCTGGGCCATGGCGCACGGGCTGGCGGACCTTCTGGGGAACGGGCGGTTGAAATCCGTCCTGGGTCTGCCGCAGCCGGCCCGGGACGAGGTGCTGGTGGCGATCCTGCAGCGGGCCTTTCCGGCGGCAGGTTAAGGCACCGCCCGCTGCGTGCTGACAGTTTGCGGTACAGAATGCGGCACAACATCCGGCACAGCCGATTCCGTCATACGGCGCGGTCCAGACGGGTGCTCAGATGGATCAGGCTCTCGGACGATTTCACCCCGGTCATGGCCCCGATCTGGTCCAGCACCTGATCCAGAACCTGCGTATTGGGGCAGGCGATCTGCAGCAGCAGGTCGAACCTCCCGCTGGTGGTGAAGACCCGCTCCACCTCGGCAATCGCCTTCAATCGTTGCAGAATCCCCGCCTGCCCCCGCGGCTCGATCGTCAGCAGCACCGACGCCCGCAGCCGCCCCTGCCGCGCCCCTTCGCCCAGTTTCAGCGTATATCCGGCGATGACTCCGGTCGTCTCCAGCCGCTCCAGCCGCGCCTGGATGGTCGAACGCGCAACCTTTAGTCGCCGCGCCAGCGTCGCCACCGACATACGGGCATCCGCCCCCAAAAGTCCGATGATGTTGCGATCCAGCTCGTCCATGCAATCTGCCCGAAGTTTTCGTCATTATAACGACGATCTGCTGCATTTATACAGTTTTGTTCGGTGAAGTTGTACACCATATGCGGCATCCTCAGTTGCAGGAAAAGGGCGGCTCATACGCACCTGGCCTGGTTGGAAAAAACCTCGCAGGTGCCTTGCCGTCCCGTCACACGCAACGGGGAGGGCTTGCGTCTTGTTGGCAGAAAGGATCACGCCGATGGGACTGTCCAAAACGATCTGGACCAATCCGACCGAATTCCTCCGCAACCAGCAGCCGGAGAATCCGGTGCTGTTCTTCAGCCCCTCGGCACTGCAGGCCGCCGCCCGCCGTTTCATCGACGGCTTCCCGGGCATGGTGACCTATGCGGTCAAGTCGAACCCGGGCGAGGAGGTGATCGAAAACCTCGCAGCTGCCGGCGTGCGCGGCTATGACTGCGCCTCGGGTTTCGAGATCGACCTGATCCGCCGCCTCGCCCCCGATGCGGCCATCCACTACAACAACCCGGTGCGGGCGCGGGCCGAGATCGCCTATGCCGTGGAAAAGGGCGTGAAGTCCTACTCCGTTGATTCCAGATCGGAACTGGCGAAGCTGGTCGAACTGGTCCCCGCGCAGGACACCGAAATCTCCGTCCGGTTCAAGCTGCCCGTTGCAGGGGCGGCCTACAACTTCGGCGCCAAATTCGGCGCGACGGCGGAGCTGGCGACCGACCTGCTGTGGACCGTGGCAGAGGCGGGCTTCATCCCGTCGCTGACCTTCCACCCCGGCACGCAATGCACCGACCCGGCGGCATGGGAAACCTACATCCGCACTGCGTCCGAGATCGCGCGCAACGCAGGCGTGACCATCGCCCGCCTGAACGTGGGCGGCGGGTTCCCCTCGCACCGCCTGAACGGGGTGGTGCCGCAGCTGGAAGCTACCTTCGACCTGATCGACCGCGTCGCCACCGAAGCCTTCGGTGACAACCGCCCGATGCTGGTTTGCGAACCGGGCCGCGCCCTCTGCGGCGATGCCTTCACGCTGGCGGCGCGGGTCAAGGCCGTGCGCGACGATACGCATGTCTTCCTGAACGACGGCGTTTACGGCAGCCTGACCGAACTTCCGCTGATCGGCGTGATCGACCGGATCGAGGTTCTGTCGCCCGAAGGCGACAAGCGCACCGGCGCCCCGCAGGGACGCATCGTCTTCGGTCCGACCTGCGATTCCGTCGATCGCCTGCCGGGCGAGGTGATGCTGCCTTCCGACATCGCCGAAGGTGACTATGTCATCGTGCAGGGCATGGGCGCCTATTCGGTCGTCACAAACAGCCGCTTCAACGGCTTCGGCGAGCTGGGCCTTGCCACGGTCCTGTCGCTGAAGGTCTGACAGCGACCCGACGGCACCGTCGCGTTAAGCTTCTGTTAATCATTGCGCCCCCGGCTGGACATTCCCTGCCGGGGGCGTAGCTTTTGCGGCTGTGATCCAAAGGAGCCGCCCATGAAATTCGGCCAAGCCCAGCCTGCCCGCCGCCTTGAAGACGTCCGTTTCCTGACGGGCAAGGGCCGCTATGTCGATGATATCGCGCCGCAAAATGCGCTGCGGGCATGGTTCCTCCGCTCCGACCGCGCCCATGCCGACATCACGGGGCTGGACGTATCGGCCGCCCGCGCGGCCCCCGGTGTGCATCTGGTCCTGACCGCCGCAGACCTGCAGTCCGCGGGTGTCCTGACCGCGATGAAGGGGGCACGGGTGACGAATCGCGACGGCAGCCGTGGCGCGGCCCCCCTGCGCCCCGTGCTGGCCGAAGGACGCGTCCGCTTCGTGGGCGAGGCGGTCGCCCTGATCGTGGCCGATACGCTGGAGGCCGCGAAGGACGCGGCAGAACTGGTGGAATTCGACGCCGAAGAACGCCCGGTAGCCCTGTCACTGGAACCGGGCGGCGCGACGATCCACCCCGAGGCACCGGAAAACCGCGCCTTCGACTACGGTATCGGGCATGAGAGGGAAACCGCTGATTCCCTTGCGAAATCCGCCCATGTCGTCCGGCTGGAGGTGCTGCATAACCGCGTCATCGTTAACCCGATGGAACCCCGCGGCGCATGGGCCGAATGGGACGGGTCGCGCCTGCACCTCTGCGTGAACGGGCAGGGCGTCTGGACGCAGAAGCAGGAACTCGCCCGCATGTTGCGCCTGCCCGCCGATGCGGTGCGCGTGACCAACCCCGATGTCGGCGGCGGTTTCGGGATGAAGGCGATGACCTATCCCGAATATGTCGTCATCGCACAGGCCGCGCGGATGCTGGGCCGCCCCGTCCGCTGGATGTCGGAACGGGGCGAAGGGATGCTGACGGACAATGGCGGGCGCGACCTGATCGCCCGGGCCGAGATGGGCTTTGACGAAAACCTGAAGATCACGGCCTATCGCGTGACCGTGCTGTCGAACCTTGGCGCATACAACTCGCAATATGGCCAACCCATTCAATCGGAACTGTTTTCCAAGGTCCTGACGGGCGTTTACGACATCCCCCATGCCTGGCTGAACACCATCGGCACCTATACCAACACCGCCCCTGTCGATGCCTATCGCGGCGCGGGCCGGCCCGAGGCGATCCTGACCATCGAACGCATGATGGACGAGGCGGCAAGGGTGCTGGGGGCCGATCCGTTCGACCTGCGGCGGCGAAACTTCATCCGCAGCTTCCCCTACCGCACGATCACGGGGTCCTTCATCGACGTGGGCGATTTCGATCGTGTTCTGTCGCGGGCTGTGGCCGAGGCGGATGTCGCAGGCTTCCCCGCCCGCAAGAAGGACAGCGAAGCCAAAGGCTTGCTGCGCGGGATGGGCGTTGCGACCTATATTGAATCGATCCTGGGCGACGAAGATGAAACGGCCCGTCTGGTGCTGGACCCCGACGGCGGCGCGACGCTCTATGTGGGTACCCAATCTAACGGGCAGGGTCATGAAACGGTCTTTGCCCGCATGACCGCTGGCATGACGGGGATCGACGAAACGATGATCCGCGTCGTGCAGGGCGACAGCGACCTGATCGCCAAAGGGGGCGGGACGGGCGGTTCCCGCTCTGTCACGGTTCAGGGAACGGCCACCCGCGCCACGGTCCACCAGATGGTGGCGGCGATGGCGGAATTCCTCGGTCAGGAACTGGGGCTGGCCGACGTCGGCTTCACCGACCACGTCTTCGGCGCACCCGGGTCAAACCTGCGCCTGACCCTTGCCGAGGCGGCGGAACTGGCACGTCAGAAGGGGCGGTCCGACCTCTGCGACAGGTCTGCCACGATCACGCTGGAGGGCCGCTCCTTCCCCAACGGCACCCATATCTGCGAGGTCGAGATCGACCCCGAAACGGGTGCGCTGCGGATGGATCGCTACACGGTCGTGGACGATTTCGGCACGTTGATCGCACCCGAACTGGCCATAGGGCAGGTCCACGGCGGCATCGCGCAGGGCTATGGGCAGGCGGTGATGGAGGATGCGGCCCACGACGCCAACGGCCAGCTTCTGGCCGCCAGCTTCATGGATTATGCCATGCCGCGGGCGGATGACCTGCCTTTCTTCGGTTTCACCTC
The DNA here is from genome assembly GCA_000500915.1 of Rhodobacter sp. CACIA14H1. Taxonomy (GTDB): domain Bacteria; phylum Pseudomonadota; class Alphaproteobacteria; order Rhodobacterales; family Rhodobacteraceae; genus Paragemmobacter. Next base: position 1,385 of record AYNO01000041.1, on the reverse strand, counting down.
CGAACCCGTGCCGTCCATCCTCAACCCCTTCGGGATGAAGGGCTGCGGCGAAGCGGGAACGGTCGGCGCCCTTGGGGCGGTATCGAATGCGGTGCGCGACGCACTGGCCGGGCGGGGCGTGGCGCGGGTGGATATGCCCTTCATGCCGCAACGGATCTGGAGCTGGTTGCAGGCGGCAGGTTAGTCACTTGCCCGCAAATGGAAACGGCCGCCGGTTTCCCGGCGGCCATAGGTTGCGGTCCGGCCCGCTTAGCGGTGGCGGATATCCACGTAATCCCGCTTCGGCGCCCCGACATAGAGCTGGCGGGGACGGCCGATCTTCTGGTTCTTTTCGCCGATCATCTCTTTCCACTGCGAAATCCAGCCAACGGTCCGCGAGATGGCAAAGATGGGCGTGAACATCGAGGTGGGGAAACCCATCGCCTCGAGGATGATGCCCGAATAGAAATCGACGTTCGGATACAGCTTCTTCGAGATGAAGTAGTCATCCGAAAGGGCGATGCGTTCCAGTTCCTTCGCGACCTGCAGCAGCGGGTTGTTGTCCACACCCAACAGCCCCAGCACCTCGTCCGCCGATTCCTTCATCACCGTCGCGCGGGGATCGAAGTTCTTGTACACGCGGTGGCCGAAGCCCATCAGGCGGAAGCCGGAATTCTTGTCCTTGGCCTTGGCGACGAATTCCGGGATGCGGTCAACCGTGCCGATTTCCTTCAGCATTTCCAGACAGGCCTGGTTCGCCCCCCCATGGGCCGGGCCCCAGAGACAGGCGATGCCGGCCGCGATGCAGGCGAAGGGATTGGCGCCCGAGGAACCCGCCAGACGCACCGTCGAGGTGGAGGCATTCTGTTCGTGGTCGGCATGGAGCATCATGATGCGGTCCATCGCCTTTTCCAGGATCGGGTCCACCACGTAATCCTCTGCCGGGACGGCAAAGCACATGTGCAGGAAGTTGCCCGCATAGGACAGCGCGTTCTTCGGATACACGAAGGGCTGGCCGATGGAGTACTTGTAGGCCATCGCTGCGATCGTGGGCAGCTTGGCGATCATGCGGATCGCCGCAACCTCGCGCTGCCACGGGTCGTTGATGTCGAGCGAGTCATGGTAGAAGGCCGACATGGCCCCCACGACCCCCACCATCGTTGCCATCGGGTGGCTGTCCCGACGGAAACCGCGGAAGAAGTTGTGCATCTGTTCATGCACCATCGTATGGCGCGTGATGCGGCCCTTGAAGTCTGCCAGCTGGGCGGCAGTCGGCAGTTCGCCGTAGAGCAGCAGATAGCAGACTTCGACATAGGAAGACTGTGCGGCAAGCTGTTCGATCGGGTAGCCACGGTGCAGCAACTCGCCCTTGTCGCCGTCGATGTAGGTGATGGCCGACTGGCAGG
>AYNO01000040.1 GCA_000500915.1 Rhodobacter sp. CACIA14H1 | reverse complement strand
ACACCCGACGCGACCGCCGCGCGGTCCGCCGCCATCCACTCCGGCACCGGCACGCCTTCCACCGCCTCTGCCGCGCGGATGATCGGCGCGTACCCCGTGCAGCGGCACAGGTTCCCCGCCAGCACATCGTCATGATCGCGCCGCCCGTTCAGATGCCCCACCGCCATCGACACCACGAATCCCGGTGTGCAGAAACCGCATTGCGACCCGTGATGCGCCACCATCGCCGCCTGCACCGGATGCATCTCGCCCCCCGGACCGGCCAGCCCTTCCACCGTCCGCACCGCCTTGCCGTGCAGTTGCGGCAGGAACAGGATGCAGGCATTCAGCGCCCTCGACCCGTCCGCATCGGTGACCATCACCGTGCAGGCGCCGCAGTCGCCCTCGTTGCAACCTTCCTTCGTTCCGCAAAGACCGCGCCCCTCGCGCAGCCAATCGAGAAGCGTCCGCGTCGGGGCCTCACCCTCCACGCGAACCGGCGTTCCGTTCAACAGAAACGCGATCCCGGCCATGTCTCAACCCGCCGCCTTCTCCCCGTTCGAGGCATCCTGCGTGGCCGCCCGATGCGGCGTAAAGCGGGCCACGCGCCCCGGGCCCCCCATTTGCCGGATGTGGCCCCTTTCCCTTCCTAGCAGTGAACCGCGCCCGCCTGCTACCTGTCCAGCAGAACCTTTCCGACTTTGGCGGAAGCAGTTTCGCCTTTTGCCGAAAGAAGCGGCGGTCTTTTCCCCGTCCGGACGCCGCGCTAGGCTGGTCCCATGTCCAACGCCCCGCGATTCATCCACCTGCGCGTCCATACCGAACATTCGCTGCTGGAAGGCGCGATCCCGGTGAAGAAACTGGTCAAGCTGGTGGCAGGTTCCGACATGCCCGCCGTCGCCGTGACCGACACGAACAACATGTTCTGTGCGCTGGAATTCTCGGTCCTGGCCAAGGATGCGGGCGTGCAGCCCATCGTCGGCTGCCAGGTGGCGCTGGAATACGACCCGCCGCAGCAGGGCGAAAAGCTGCGCCTTCCCGCCCCCGTCGTCCTGCTCGCCCAGTCCGAGACGGGGTATATGAACCTGATGAAGCTGAACTCCTGCCTCTATCTGGACAAGGGCGGGCAGCTCAATCAGGTCACGCTGGCAGAGCTGGAGCAGTATTCGGCGGGCCTCATCTGCCTGACCGGCGGGGCCGAAGGGCCGGTGGGCAAACTGCTTCAGACCGGTCAGGGCACCAAGGCCCGCGCCCTGTTGGACCGCCTGCACGCGGCTTTCGGCGACCGGCTCTACGTCGAACTCCAGCGCCACCCCGGCGAAGGCGGGCGGGTGACAGAGGCCGAGTCCGCCACCGAACGCGGCTTCGTCGAAATGGCCTATGACATGGGCCTGCCCCTTGTCGCCACCAACGATGTCTATTTCCCCAAGGCCGACATGTTCGAGGCCCACGATGCCCTGATCTGCATCGCCGAAGGCGCCTATGTGGACCAGCAGCAGCCCCGCCGCCGCCTGACCCCGCAGCACTATTTCAAATCCGAAGCCGAAATGTGCGCCCTCTTCGCCGACCTCCCCGAGGCGCTGGAGAACACGGTCGAAATCGCCCGCCGCTGCGCCTTCATGGCCGCCAAGCGCAAGCCGATCCTGCCGCGATTTGCCGATGACGAGGTGCAGGAACTCCGCCGTCAGGCGAACGAGGGGTTGCAGAACCGCCTGAAGGTCATCCCCCACGCCGCCACGCCCGCCGAATACCAGGCCCGTCTGGATTTCGAACTCGACATCATCGAAAAGATGGGCTTCCCCGGCTATTTCCTGATCGTGTCCGACTTCATCAAATGGGCCAAGGCGCATGACATCCCCGTGGGTCCTGGGCGGGGGTCGGGGGCAGGTTCCCTCGTCGCCTATGCGCTGACGATCACGGACCTCGACCCCCTGCGCTACGCGCTGCTCTTCGAACGCTTCCTGAACCCGGAACGCGTGTCGATGCCCGACTTCGACATCGACTTCTGCATGGACCGCCGCGAAGAGGTGATCCGCTACGTGCAGGAACGCTATGGCCGCGAAAAGGTGGGCCAGATCATCACCTTCGGCGCGCTGCTGTCCAAGGCCGCCGTTCGCGACGTGGGCCGCGTGCTGCAGATGTCCTACGGGCAGGTGGACCGCCTGTCCAAGATGATCCCGGTGGAAGGGGTCAAACCCGTCTCCATCACCAAGGCGCTGGCCGACGAACCCCGCCTGCGCGAGGCGGCGAAGGAGGAAGTCGTCGGCCGCCTGCTGACCTATGCCGAACAGATCGAAGGCCTGTATCGCAACGCCTCCACCCATGCCGCGGGCGTCGTCATCGGCGACCGCCCGCTGGACGAACTGGTGCCGCTCTATCAGGACCCGCGGTCGGACATGCCCGCCACCCAGTTCAACATGAAATGGGTCGAGGCGGCGGGTCTTGTGAAATTCGACTTCCTCGGCCTGAAGACCCTGACCGTCATCCAGAACGCGCTGGACCTGCTGAAGCTGCGGGGCGTCACGCTCGACATCAGCCTGATCCCGCTGGATGACAAGCCGACCTACGACCTCTACGCCGCCGCCCGCACCGTCGCCGTCTTCCAGGTGGAAAGCTCCGGCATGATGGACGCCCTGCGCCGGATGAAGCCCACCTGCATCGAGGATATCGTGGCCCTCGTGGCCCTCTACCGCCCCGGCCCGATGGAAAACATCCCCGTCTATTGCGAGGTGAAGAACGGCCAGCGCGACCTTGAATCGATCCACCCCACCATCGACCACATCCTGAAGGAAACCCAAGGCATCATCGTCTATCAGGAACAGGTGATGCAGATCGCGCAGGTCATGGCGGGCTATTCGCTGGGCGGCGCCGACCTGCTGCGCCGCGCCATGGGGAAAAAGATCGCCGAGGAAATGGCGAAGGAACGCCCGAAATTCATCGAAGGCGCCAAGGCCACCCACAACATCGACGCGAAAAAGGCGGGCGAGGTTTTCGACCTGCTGGAAAAATTCGCCAATTACGGCTTCAACAAATCCCACGCCGCCGCCTATGCGGTGGTGTCCTACCAGACGGCCTATCTCAAGGCGAACTACCCTGTCGAATTCATGGCCGCCGTCATGAACTGCGACATCCACCTGACGGACAAGCTGGCCGTGTACAAGCGCGAGGTGGACAAGCTCGGCATCACCACCGTCCCGCCCTGCGTCAACCGCTCGCTCGCCACCTTCACCGTGGTGGATGGCCAGATCGTCTATGCCTTGGGCGCGTTGAAGAACGTGGGCGTGGACGCCATGCGCCTGATCGTGGAAGCCCGCGGCGACAGACCCTTTGCCACCCTCTTCGATTTCGCCCGCCGCACCGACCTGAAACGCGTGGGCAAGCGCCCGCTGGAAATGCTCGCCCGCGCCGGGGCCTTCGACATGCTGGACCCCAACCGCGCAAGGGTGTTCGAGGCGCTGGATGCCCTCGTCGCCTATTCCGCGGCGATCCACGAGGCGAAGGCATCGTCGCAGGTCTCGCTCTTCGGCGAGGCGGGGGCCGACATCCCCGAACCCCGCATCGCGAAACGCGACGACTGGCTGCCCGTGGAACGTCTGGCGCAGGAACATCAGGCGGTGGGCTTCTACCTCTCCGGCCACCCGCTCGACGATTACATGGGCGCGTTGAAGCGCAAGGACGTCAAGACGCTGGCCGAAGTCACCCGTCTGGCCGAACGCGGGACCACGGTGGTCAAGATGGCAGGCTCCGTCTCGGCCCGTCAGGAACGCAAATCCGCCAAGGGCAACCGCTTCGCCTTCGTGTCCCTCTCCGACCCCACGGGGCTCTATGAGGTGACGGTCTTCTCCGACGTTCTGGAAGCCTCGCGCGACCATCTGGAACCCGGCCGGAACGTCGTCCTGACCGTCCGCGCCGATCCCGATGGCGAAGGGGTCAAGCTGCTGGCCAATGCCGTGCAGCCCATCGACGCGGTCGCCGCCGACGCAGGCGCCTCCGCCCTCCGCATCCACCTCAACCGGGCCGAGGCGGCAGCCTCGGTCGCGGCCCTGCTGGCGCGGGTGGAAGGCCGGTCGAAAGCCGCCATCACCATCTGCGTGCCGGATGAAACGGGGCGCGAAATCGACGTCATGCTGCCCCAGCCCTACCCCGTGACCCCCCAGATCAAGGGCGCGATCAAGGCCATGGCCGGCGTGGTGATGGTCGAGGAAGTCTAGCCCGCGAGTCCCCGCCCCGGGCTTGACCCGGGGCCTGCCCTGCCAACCGCGCAACCGCCGACCATGAGGCCCCGGGTCAAGCCCGGGGCGGAGTTTCCCGCTTCCCGCGCGATCCCAGCTTCCACAGCAGGACCATGCCCACGGCCCCGACCAGCGTGCCCAGACCGATCGGCAGGAACGCCCCTCCCGGAGTGGCGAGCAGCACCCCCATCCCGACTCCGAAGCCCACCCCCGCCGTGACGCCGCGCTGATCCCCCTTCAGGAAGGTCGAGATGTTCAGGATGACCGCAAGCGCGATCAGAAACCGCAGCAGCGCCATGTCCGGGGCTTCGGTCGAATGGTAGAACACCCAGAAGAACACCGCACCGGCCAGAGGCGCGCCAAGATCCAGCCAGACCCTCTCGCCCGCCCAGAAGGGCACCTTCCGCATCGCGGCGATCCCGACCAGCAGAAGGCCGACCGCCCATAGCACCCAGTTCCTCCCCAAGGCTCCCATCGCCGCGCCCGCCACCCCGTCCTGCGCCCGGTTCACCGCCGCGAAGGCGAACATGAACGACACCAGCCGCAGCACCCAATACACCTGTGCCACCCGCGACGTCGCCGGAACCTCCACCGCCGCCCGCAGCAGCATCAATGCGCCCAACCAGCAGATCAGCGCATCCCACTGCGCCCCCGGATACCCCGCCACCGACAGCCCCAACCCCGCTGCCACGCACAGGAATCCGAACAGCCGCGCCCAGTCCCGCTGCCGCATCGCCATCAACCGATCCACCGCCGCGCCCCCTTTGCCACCACGACACTGACCACGATCCGCGCCACATGATGCACGGTCACATAGACCACCGACATCTGCAGGCTCAACGCGATCAGGCTCATCTCCGCCAGCCCGCCGGGCGCGAAGGCCAGGAACACCGCCGCCACCGGCTCATCCACCCAACCCGCCAAAGCCACCGCAAAGCCATAGGCGATCCCCAGCGACAGCACCGCCACCACCACCGCCAGCCGCATCGCGCGGACCAGCATCCCCCGATCCGCCCCCGCGAAGCGTGCGCCCAATCCGCAGCCCACCACCACCTGCGTCACCCCCACCAGCCAGGCAGGCGGCACGCCATGGACCAGCCCCGCCGCATGGGCCACGGCGGAAAACAGGATCGGCCCCGTCATGATGGCCGCCGGCAGCCGCACCAGCCGCCCCACCCAGACGCCAAGCCCCCCCGCCGCCAGCAGCACCGCCACCTCCTGCACCGTCAAGGGCACCGCCGCCGCAGGCAGCGCCACGCCGGACGCCGACCCGACCGACGCCCCCGTCAGCGCCATGAAGATCAACGGCACGAAGATGATCGTCAGGATCAGCCGCAGGAATTGCAGCACCGTCATCAGGCGGACATCGCCCCCAGCCTCCTCGCCCATCTGGACCGTCTCGATCAGACCGCCGGGGACGGACCCGAAAAAGCTTTCAAGCTTCGGCAACCCGCCACGGGTATAGACGAAATACCCCACCCCGTGCGTCACCGGCAGGAACAGCAGCAACGCCAGCAGCGACGGCCACCACGCCCCTGCCTGCCCCACCACCTCGGGCGTGAAGGCCCCGCCGATCGACACCCCGATCACCGGCACGAAGGCCGACCGCAACCGCATCGGCAAGGTCACGGCCAACCCGAACGGCCGCCAGCCCGCCGCCGCAACCACCCCCGTCACCACCAGCGACCCCAAGAGCAGCGCCAGCGGCAGGTGCAGCAGCATCGCCGCCAACCCGCCCGCCGCCCCGATCACCAGCGTCAATGCCAGCGCAGGCCAGTCCACCCGCCTCGATCCGTCAGGAAATGCCATGCCCCGTTCCTGCCGCGACCGGCGCGGCGATGCAACCTACCAGTGCGGCGGCCGTACATTCGCCGCAGGCCCCTCCACCCCCATCGCCTCGCGCTCCGCCTCCCGCTCCACCAGCAGTTGCACCAGCCGCGACAGACGGTCGATCTCCTTCGCCTGACCCGCCACCACATCCGACAGGTCGTCCACCGCCCGCATCAGATGGGCCACCCGTTCCTCCAGTTCGACCATGTCGCCCTCCGCCGCTTGCCGCCCTTGTCCCCATCCGATACACGGACCCCGACAAAAAGCCAAAGGCCCCGCCATGCCACAGGACAAGGCCACCCGCCGCCCCCGCGCCGAAACCCCCAAGGGGTTCCGCGACTATTTCGGTGCCGAAGTCACCGAACGCAAAGCCATGCTGGACAAGGTGGCCGAGGTCTATCACCGCTACGGCTTCGACCCGCTGGAAACCAGCGCGGTGGAAACGGTGGAGGCGCTGGGAAAATTCCTCCCCGATGTGGACCGCCCCAACGAAGGCGTCTTCGCCTGGCAGGACGAAGATCAGGACTGGCTCGCCCTGCGCTATGACCTGACCGCCCCCTTGGCCCGCGTGGCCGCCCAGTTCAGGAACGACCTGCCCTCGCCCTACCGCCGCTACGCGATGGGCCCCGTCTGGCGCAACGAAAAGCCCGGCCCCGGCCGCTTCCGCCAGTTCTACCAATGCGATGCCGATACGGTGGGCGCACCCTCCGTCGCGGCGGATGCCGAAATCTGCGCGATGCTGTCCGACGCGCTGGAAACCGTCGGCATCCCGCGCGGCGACTACATCGTGCGCGTCAACAACCGCAAGGTGCTGAACGGCGTGATGGAAGTCGCGGGCGTTCTCGACCCCACCAACCCCGAACGCTTCGCATCACGAGCGCGGCATCGTCCTCCGCGCCATCGACAAGACTCGACCGCCTTGGCGAAACCGGCGTCCGCGCCCCTGCTGGGCGAAGGCCGCAAGGACGAGTCCGGCGATTTCACCAAGGGCGCGGGACTGGTCGCCGAACAGGCCGAAACCGTCATGGCCTTCATGGCCGCCCGCCGCGACACCGGCGCTGCCACCACCGCCCGCCTGCGCGAACTGGTCGGAACTTCCGCCATGGGCTCGGAAGGCGTGCAGGAACTTGAAACCATCGCCGAACTCCTCGACCGCCAGGGATACGGCCCCGACCGCATCCTCATCGACCCCGGCGTGGTGCGCGGCCTCGGCTACTACACCGGCCCCGTGTACGAGGCTGAACTGACCTTCGAAATCCTCGACGAAAAGGGCCGCAAGCGCCAATTCGGCTCCGTCTCCGGCGGGGGGCGCTATGACGACCTCGTCAAACGCTTCACCGGCCAATCCGTCCCCGCCACAGGCGTCTCTATCGGCGTGGACCGCCTCCTTGCCGCCCTCCGCGCCAAGGGCCGCATCGGGACCGACACGCAGGGCCCGGTCGTCGTCACCGTCATGGACCGCGACCGCATGGCCGATTACCTGTCCATGGTCGCCGACCTGCGCAACGCAGGCATCCGCGCCGAAGTCTATCTCGGCAACCCCAAGAACTTCGGCAACCAGCTCAAATACGCCGACAAACGCGCCTCGCCCGTCGCCGTGATCCAGGGCGGGAACGAGGCTGAAACGGGCACCGTCATCCTGAAAGACCTCATCCTCGGCGCGCAGATCGCCCAGAACGCGACGCTGGAGGAATGGAAGGACCGCCCCGCACAGGTCGAAATCCCCCGCGCCGAACTGGTCGCGGCGGTGCGGAAGATGCTGGGGAAATGACACCCAAAGCCGCGATACGGGCGGAAGCCGAAACCCTCTTCGCCGCCTTCCGCGCCGAAGGGGCGGTGCCGGTGGAGGCCGACATCCTCCAACCCGCAGAAACCCTGCTCGACCTCTACGGCGAAGACATCCGCGCCCGCGCCTACGTCACCACCGACCCCCTGCGCGGCGAGATGATGCTGCGCCCCGACTTCACCGTCCCCGTCGTGCAGGCCCACATGGCCCACGGCGCCGAACCCGCCCGCTACTGCTACATGGGCGAGGTGTTCCGCAAACAGGACGTAGCCGGTCCCCGCGCGTCGGAATACCTGCAGGTGGGCTTCGAACTCTTCGACCGCACCGCGCCCGAACAGGCCGACGCGCAGGTCTTCGCCCTGTTTGCCCGCCTGCTCGCCCCCCTGAACCTCCGCGCCGCGACGGGCGATATCGGCATCCTCATGGCCGCCGTGCGCGGCCTGTCCACCACCGACCGCCGCAAGGCCGCGCTCCTGCGCCACATCTGGCGGCCCAACCGCTTCCGCGCCCTGCTCGACCGCTTCTCGGGCCGCGCCCCCATGCCCGCCGCCCGCGCCGCCCTGCTGGACCACCTGCAAAAGGACAGCCCCGAGGCGCTGATAGACGCCGCAGGCACCCTCGTCGGCCTCCGCACCCCCGAAGACATCGCCACCCGCGCCCGCGCCCTGATCGAGGATGCGGCAACCAAACCCATCGCCGCCCCCGAAGCGGCCCTCCTCTACGACCTGCTGTCGCTGCAGGCCCCCGCCCGCGCCGCCCTGAACCACCTGCGCGGCATCACGCCCATGCTGCCCGCCATCGAACCCGCCGTGGACCGCTTCGCCGCCCGCCTCGACGCGCTGGACGCGCTGGGAACCGACACCGCGACCCTGCCCTTCGAAGCCTCCCACGGTCGCACGTCCCTCGAATATTACGACGGCTTTGTGTTCAGCTTCCACGCCACCGACCCCGCCCTTCCCCCCGTCGCCTCCGGCGGCCGCTACGACGCGCTTACCGCCGTCCTTGGTCAGGGCCGCTCCATCCCCGCCGTGGGGGGCGTCATCCGCCCCGGCCTCGTCGCCCGCCTGAAAGGGTCCGTCTGATGCTGAAGATCGGCGTCCCCTCCAAAGGCCGGCTGATGGAGAAAACCTTCGACTGGTTCGGCGCACGCGGCATCACCATGCGCCAGACCGGCAATGACCGCGAATATTCCGGCGCCGTCGAAGGCATCGACGGGGTGGAACTCGTCCTCCTCTCCGCCGGCGAAATCCCCCGCGAACTTTCCGCAGGCCGCATCCACCTCGGCGTCACCGGCTCCGACCTCGTGCGCGACAAGCTGGCCGACTGGCCCGCGCAGGTCGCCGAACTCGCCCCCTTGGGCTTCGGCCATGCCGACCTGATCATCGCCGTCCCCGTCGCTTGGATCGACGTGGACACGCTCGACGACCTCGACGCCGCCGCCGCCGCCTTCCGCGCCAGCCACGGCCACCGCCTGCGGATCGCCACGAAATACCACCGCCTCGTCCGCGACTTCCTGACGAAGAACGGCGTGGCCGACTATCAGCTCGTGGACAGCCAGGGCGCGACCGAAGGCACGGTCAAGAACCTGACCGCCGAAGCCATCGCCGACATCACATCGACCGGCGAAACGCTGCGCGCAAACCACCTCAAGGTGCTGTCCGACGGGCTGATCCACCAGTCGCAGGCCGTGCTTTTCCTGTCACGGCAGGCCGACTGGCAGGACAGCGCACGCGCAACGCTTTCGGCCCTTGCGGGGCGGCTTGGCGTGGCAGTTCCGGCCGATCTCTGACGTAAACGGAAAACCGCCTGACCGTCCGCTGCGTGCTGACAGTTTGCGGTACAGTCTGCGGCACAGAACCCGGTACAGCCGTTGCAGCGAAATCTGACGCAGATTTCGCGCCGGTTCCTGACACCGGAACCGCACGCCGCGTTAACGCACCCCCGGAATTTGCGCCAAATCCCGGCGCGATGTCTGCGTCAGAAATCGCTAGCGCAGCCCGATCTCCGCCAGGGCCTGCGCCAGCGAGGGCGGCAGCGCCTCTTCCCGTTCCCGCCCCTTCGGCAGGTCCCGCGGGCTTTCCTCCGGGTCCAGATACCGCCACCCCTGGAACGGCCTGCGGGGCGCGGCCTCGGTCCGCACCACCTCGGCATCCAGCACCAGCGCACAGCGCAGGATACCGTCCGATCCTTCGACTTTCTCAAGCCCCACAATGCGTTGGCGGGCAAGGATGACCCCCTTGATCACCCAGTAGAGCGACCCACCCGCCAGAACCTCCGCCTCGCGCTTTGGCCACATGCGCGTCACATGCACCGCACAGCCCATGGGCCAGCGGTGCCGCTGGCTCTCCTGCCAGTCGGTCAGATCCTCGACGCTGTCCGCGCCGACGCAAAGCTTCAGCAGGTTGATATGGGCCACGATTCCCCCGGGGTCTTCCGCCGTTAACTTAACCCTGCCCCCGGCCCCCGCCAAGGTTTGACGCCCCCTCCCCTCTCGCGTATCTTGGGCGTTCTCCATCGCAAACCCCAACATACGCACAAAGGCAGACCCATGTCCCGCTTCCACGCCCCCATTGCCGAGCAAATCTGGGACATGAAATACCGCCTGAAGGAAGCCGACGGCACCCCGATCGACGGCAGCATCGAAGACACATGGCGCCGAATCGCCCGCGCCCTTGCCGAAGTCGAAACCGATCCCGCGAAATGGGAGGCCGAATTCTACGCGGCGCTGGAGGATTTCAAGTTCCTCCCCGCAGGCCGCATCACGGCGGGCGCGGGCACGGGGCGCAGCGTGACGCTGTTCAACTGCTTCGTCATGGGGACCATCCCCGACAACATGGGCGGCATCTTCGACGCGCTGAAAGAGGCCGCGCTGACCATGCAGCAGGGCGGCGGAATCGGCTATGATTTCAGTACCATCCGCCCCCGCGGGGCCGAGGTGAAGGGCGTCGCCGCCGATGCCTCCGGTCCCCTGTCCTTCATGGATGTCTGGGATGCGATGTGCCGCACCATCATGTCGGCGGGCAGCCGCCGGGGCGCGATGATGGCCACCATGCGCTGTGACCATCCCGATATCGAAAGCTTCATCGAGGCGAAGAAAGACCCCGCCCGTTTGCGAATGTTCAACCTTTCCGTGCTAGTCACCGATGCCTTCATGGCGGCGGTAAAGGCGGACGGTCCGTGGGAACTGGTCTTCGGCGACAAGGTCTATCGCACGGTGCAGGCGCGCGACCTGTGGAACCGCATCATGCGGAACACCTACGATTTCGCCGAACCGGGCGTCATCTTCATCGACCGCATCAACGCGATGAACAATCTGGCCTATTGCGAAACCATCGCCGCAACCAATCCCTGCGGCGAACAGCCCCTGCCGCCCTATGGCGCCTGCCTGCTCGGCTCCATCAACCTGCCCACGCTTGTTAAGGATTCGTTTACCAAATCGGCGGCGCTGGACCTGAAGGCACTCGACGCACTGGTCCGCACTGCCGTCCGGATGATGGACAACGTCGTGGACGCCAGCCGCTTCCCCCTGCCCCAACAGGCGCAGGAAGCACAGGCGAAACGCCGCATCGGCCTTGGCGTCACCGGCCTTGCCGATGCTCTGCTGATGGTCGGCCTGCGCTACGGGTCTGAAAAGGCTGCGGAAATCACCGAAGACTGGATGCAGGCCATCGCCCGCGCCGCCTACCTCGCCTCGGCCGACCTTGCGGCGGAAAAGGGCGCCTTCCCCCTGTTCGATGCCGACCGCTTCCTCGCCTCCGGCTCGCTGCGGCACATGCCGTCCGACGTGACGGACGCGATCCGCCGGAAGGGCATCCGAAACGCCCTGCTCACCTCCATCGCGCCGACGGGGACGATCAGCCTCTATGCGGGCAATGTCTCCTCGGGGATCGAACCGGTCTTCGCCTATTCCTACACCCGCAAGGTCCTGCAAAAGGACGGATCGCGGACCGAAGAGGAAGTGGTGGATTACGCCGTCCGTCTCTGGCGCGACCTGCACGGCGACGCCCCGCTGCCGGACCACTTCGTCAATGCCCAGACCCTGCCCCCGCTGGACCATGTCCGGATGCAGGCCGCCGCGCAGAAGTGGATCGACAGCTCCATCTCCAAGACCATCAACTGCCCCGAGGACATCAGCTTCGACGACTTCAAGGAAGTTTACATGGCAGCATGGGACCAGGGCTGCAAAGGCTGCACGACCTACCGGCCGAATGCGGTGACAGGCTCGGTCCTCTCTGTCTCCGAAAGCTCCGAAAAGACCCCGTCCGAAGCTCCGGCCCAGGCACAACAGACCCGGGACGGCGCCGAAGTGGTCTATCTGTCCGAACCGCTGGACCGCCCCGCCGCGCTGGAAGGCCAGACGTACAAGCTGAAATGGCCGGGCAGCGAACATGCCCTCTACATCACCGTCAACGACGTGGTCATCGCCGGCCACCGCCGCCCGTTCGAGGTTTTCATAAATTCCAAGAACATGGAGCATTTCGCCTGGACCGTCGCCCTGACCCGCATGATCAGCGCGGTCTTCCGGCGCGGCGGCGACATCTCTTTCGTGGTCGAGGAGTTGAAGGCCGTCTTCGACCCGCGCGGCGGGGCATGGATGGAAGGCCGCTACATCCCCTCCATCCTCGCGGCCATCGGCGGGGTGATCGAACGCCACCTCATCGACATCGGCTTCATCGCGGGCGAAGGGCTGGGCCTGAAGTCCGACCCGAAGGCCGAAGTCGTGGCCATAAGCAGCCCGCGCGGCGCGTCCTGCTCGTCCTGCGGCAGCTACGACATGCGCATGGTCGAAGGCTGCATGACCTGCGCGAATTGCGGGTTTTCCAAGTGCGGATGACATGATCGCCGCCGGCGCACCGTGACATCCAAACGCTCCGGGCGGAAGGACATCTGCAAACTCGGACACTAGCTACACGTGCCGGCGGCGATCAACATGGTCATGCCAACTGCTGCGCCGAAGGTGAAGGACAGGATGATAAACCGGTCGTAATCGTGACGAACATGACGAAAATGCAGGCCCTCATGACGAACATGTTAGTATCGATGGACTAAACCTGACGGGCCGGACACCTGCATCGCCATTGTCCAGGCGCGTCCGGCCCGTCCCGGCCTCTCCGATCCGGCCCTGAAGCGGGCGCGTTGCGTCAACTGTGGTCCCTGACTACGAAAAACCGGCCTGCTGATGGCTAGCGGAACTTTGGCACCGCAAACGCAACTCATGATTGCGCCCTCGCGCCGATGCGTTTTTGCAGGTGTTGCAGGAAGGATATAGCCAAAAGTCTGTATCCCTGTTAGCGTCGGTACATAAAACAAGAATACTACGAGCAGGCAGTCAGGAAATGGTAACGGGCTTTTGTGGCACGTTCGTCATCTCTTGGTCCCAGACGGAAGTCGATGGTGTGAAGGGGGCGTCGGTTGACCTCCTGTCCGTGGGCGCCACATGGCGCTGGCACGGAGAGGCGGTCAGGATCGACGGAGCCGCCGACCTTCTCCGACTCGAAGGGGCCGAAGGGCAGGCGGAAATGCGCCAGCGTGCGGCGCGCATGGTGAGACGACTTGTAGGTACCGCACTGGGCAAATCGCCCGTCGAACAGATCGACGCGTACAGACCCGACGACGACGAGGCGCCGGATCAGGGCTTCATCGTGACGGATGGCATCCAGAGTTTCGCGCTGTCGATCATCCCCGTCCCCGACAGCGGAACCCGCATCGTGATGGCGTTCGGCGATCTTCCCCCGCCCGATCGCGATCTGTGGGTGGTCCGGACCTCCATCGACCGGGCCCGCGTCGCGGCGGGCGGACGCGAAGGCGGCGGCGTGATCTGCTTCACCCCCGGCACGCGCATCGCGACACCGACCGGTCCGCGCCTCATCCAGACGCTTCAGCCCGGAGACCTCGTCCTGACCAAGGATGACGGACCGCAGCAGATCCTGTGGACCGGCAGCCGTCGCATGTCCGGCGCAAGGCTCTATGCCATGCCCCACCTGCGGCCGATCCGCTTCCGCAGCGGCGCTCTGGGCATCGACCGCCCCGAGCCGGACCTGATCGTATCGCCCGCCCATCGCATGTTGGTGAAGGGCCCTTCGGCGCAGGCACTCTTCGGAACGTCCGAGGTGCTGGTCCGTGCCGAAGACCTCGTCAATGACGGACCGATCGCGGTGGACCACGCCCTGCGCGAAGTGACCTATATCCACATCCTGCTGGAACGGCACAACATCGTCTTCGCGAACGGCGTCGAAACGGAAAGCTTCCATCCGTCCAACTCGGCGCTCGAGATGGTGGATGCGGCCCAGCGCGACGGTCTGGTCGAGGTCCTTCCGGGCATAGCGCACAATCCCGACGCCTATGGCGATTACGCAAGGCGCAACCTGTCCTCCAGCGAGGCCGCCCTGCTGCACCACGACATGGCAGCCGCCACCTGTTGACTCTGTCAGGACCGGCTGTATAAGCCCCCAGTCCCGGCGCGAACCGCCGGGGCTTTTCATTGGTGTTGGTGGCCCCCGCAAGGGGATGCCTGTCGGACCTCAGGGTCAAAGGACAACGCCCTTCAAAACGAACGAAGGAGATCAGCGGTGACCAAACGCACCTCTGCCAAGTACAAGATCGACCGCCGCATGGGCGAAAACATCTGGGGCCGCCCGAAGTCCCCGGTGAACAAGCGTGAATACGGCCCGGGCCAGCACGGCCAGCGCCGCAAGAACAAGCTGTCGGATTTCGGCACCCAGCTGCGCGCCAAGCAGAAGCTGAAGGGTTACTACGGCGACCTGACCGAAAAGCAGTTCCGCAAGATCTACGGCGAAGCCGAACGCGTCAAGGGCGACACCGGCGAGATGCTGATCGGCCTGCTGGAGCGTCGTCTGGATGCGGTCGTGTACCGCGCCAAGTTCGTCCCGACGATCTTCGCCGCCCGCCAGTTCGTGAACCACGGCCACGTGACCGTGAACGGCAAGCGCGTGAACATCGCCTCCTACCGCGTGAAGGAAGGCGACATCGTCGAAGTCCGCCAGAAGTCCAAGCAGATGGCGCTGGTTCTGGAAGCCGTCGCCCTGACCGAGCGTGACGTTCCGGACTACATCGAGGTTGACCACTCCAAGATGACCGCCAAGTTCGTCCGCACCCCGTCGCTGGGCGATGTGCCCTATGCGGTGCAGATGGAACCGAACCTGGTCGTCGAATACTACGCGAAGAACTGATTTACACCGCAACTTGCGGAAGAAAGGGCCCGCCACTGGCGGGCCCCTTGCTTTTCGGCCACTTTGCTGCAGTTTGCCCCGCATGGTGGAGCGTAATGGCATGGAACGTGGTCTGGAGCGGGGTCTTTTTGCCTCCCGCTGGCTGATGGCACCGATGTATCTAGGCCTTGTCATAGCCCTTCTGATGCTGACCGTGATCTTCCTGCGCGAGCTGGCCTATTACGTCCCGCAGATCATGACGCTGTCGCCGGAAAAGACGATCCTCGTCGTCCTGACGCTGATCGACCTGACACTGGCCGCAAACCTGCTGCTGATCGTGATGTTCTCGGGCTATGAAAGCTTCGTGTCCAAGTTCGATTTCGACGCGGGGGCGGACCGGCCGGGCTGGATGGGCAAGGTCGATTTCGGCGGCCTGAAGATGAAGCTGATCGCGTCGATCGTGGCAATCTCGGCGATCCACCTGCTCAAGAAATTCATGGAGATCGGCGATCCGGCCACCCCGATGGCCGGCGAGGATTCGCTGTTCTGGCTGACCGTGATCCATATGACCTTCGTTCTTTCCGGTGTCCTCATGGCGCTGATGGACTGGCTGCAGGCGCGGGCTGCCAAGTGACGGCTGCGGCGACATTCCGGCTGGCCTTGCTGCGCGGCCATCGCTAGAACCCCGCAGCATAGGGGGAATCCTGCAAAATGACCGACGCCATCCGTCCGCAACCCGGCATCCTCGACATTGCTCTCTACGAGGGGGGCAAGTCGCACGTTGCCGGCATGCAGAACGCGGTCAAACTGTCGTCGAACGAAAACCCGTTCGGCCCGTCCGACCGCGCGAAAGAGGCGTTCCAGCGGACCGTCCACTCGCTGCACCGCTACCCGTCCACCGACCACGCCCCCCTGCGCGATGCCATAGCCGAGGTGCATGGTCTGGACCCCGCCCGCGTCATCTGCGGTGTCGGGTCGGACGAGATCATTACCTTCCTGTGCCAGGCCTATGCCGGCCCGAAGGACGAGGTCGTCTTCACCGAACACGGCTTCCTGATGTACCGCATCAGCGCACTCGCCGTCGGCGCCACGCCGGTCGAGGTGCATGAACGCGAACGCACGACCGATGTCGATGCGATCCTTGCCGCCTGCAACCGCCGCACGAAGCTGGTCTTCATCGCCAACCCGAACAACCCGACCGGCACCATGATCTCGGTCGCCGAGATCGAGCGTCTGGCGGCGGGCATTCCGAAACAGGCGATCCTCGTGCTTGACGGGGCCTATGCGGAATATGTCGAAGGCTATGATGGCGGGCTGTCCATCGTCGAGGCACGGCAGAACGTCGTGATGACGCGGACCTTCTCGAAGATCTACGGTCTGGGGGGGCTGCGGATCGGCTGGGGCTATGGTCCGAAAGCCATCATCGACGTGCTGAACCGCATCCGCGGTCCTTTCAACCTGTCCACCACCCAGCTCGAGGTGGCCGAAGCCGCCGTCCGCGACCAGGATTTCGTCAACCGATGCCGGGCCGAGAATGCCCGGATGCGTCACTGGCTTTCCGTGGCGCTGGCCGAGGTGGGCGTGCCGTCGGACACATCCATGGCGAACTTCGTCCTTGCCCGTTTCGCGTCCGAGGAAGAGGCGACAGCCTGCGATGCCTTCCTGCAATCGCAAGGGCTGATCGTGCGCCGCGTGGCGGGCTACAAGCTGCCCCACTGCCTGCGCATCACCGTCGGGGATGAAGCGTCGTGCCGGCGCGTCGCCCATGCCGTCGCGCAGTTCAAGGGTGTGAAGTGATGCCCGTCCTCTACGACCGCGTCGCGCTGATCGGCCTTGGCCTGATCGCATCCTCGATGGCCCATGCGATGCGCGAAAAGGGGCTGGCGCGTGAAATCGTGGGCTATGCCCGTTCCGCCGAAACCCGCGCGGCGGCGCGCGAACTCTTTTGCGACCGCGTGACGGAAACCGCCGCCGATGCCGTCGATGGGGCGGACCTCGTCGTCCTGGCCGTGCCGGTCGGGGCGATGGGCGACATCGCGGTGGAAATCGGACCGCGCCTCAAGGCAGGGACGACCGTCACCGATGTCGGCTCGGTCAAGCAGGCCGTAATCGATGCCGTGGTTCCGCACCTGCCCGACGGCGTCCACTTCATCGCCGGCCACCCCATCGCAGGCACCGAACATTCGGGCCCCCGTTCCGGCTTTGCCACGCTTTTCGTCAACCGCTGGTGGCTTCTGACCCCGATGGAAGGGGCGGACCCCGCCGCCGTGTCCCGTCTCCGCGCGCTGTGCGAAGGGATGGGCGCGAAGGTGGACGAGATGGACGCGGCGCACCATGACCTCGTCCTTGCGGTCACGTCGCATACACCGCACCTGATCGCCTACACGATGGTCGGCGTGGCAGACGATCTCAGCCGTGTGACGGATAGCGAAGTCATCAACTACTCTGCCGCCGGCTTCCGGGACTTCACGCGCATCGCCGCCTCGGACCCGACGATGTGGCGCGACGTGTTCCTGACGAACAAGGAAGCCACGCTCGAAATCCTCGGCCGTTTCACCGAGGAACTCTTTGCGCTGCAACGTGCCATCCGGCTTGGCGACGGCGACCATCTGCACGCCTATTTCACCCGCACCCGCGCGATCCGGCGCAGCATCATCGAGGCCGGGCAGGATACGGCCGCCCCGGACTTCGGGCGCGCGGCGGTCGCGGCGAAGGGCGACTGATGCGCGCTCTGCTGCGGCTGGCCTTGCTGTCCGCCGTCCTGACGGCAGCACCGGCCATCGCGCAGGACGTCACGACCTCGCCCCGCCCGCAGGCCCGCCCGAACGCAGCGGCTGCAGAGCCTTCACCGGTGGCACAACCAGCCCCCGGTGCCGCAGCGGCAGAGGCATCCGCATCGACCGGCCAGACGCCCCCGCGCCCTAGGCACAGGCCCGCAGGCACATCTCAACAGGCTATCCCCACAGCCGCTGCAGAACCTCTGACAACCGCCACCGCGCCCATTCTGCGGCCAAGGGCACGGCCCGATATCGCGCCACTGCCGCCGCAGCCGGCAGCCGTCGCCGTCACTGTCGCCAGTGCCATGACGACCATCCGCCCGATGCCCCGCCCGCCCGGCCTGTCCGCCGCCCCGCGGCAACCGGAGGCGGTCGCCAGCGCCTCTGCCGCCGCCCCGCAACCCGAACGCAGGGGCGGACTGTTCGGCGGTCTCTTCGGGCGCCGCGAACAGGGCCAGAAGGCCACCCCCGCCGACGGCTACGTCTGTGGTGACCCCGACATCCGTGGCGAGGAGCTTGCCCCCGTCACCTCGCGCATCCGCGGCTGCGGGATCCCGGAACCGGTCCGCGTCACTTCGGTGGACGGTATCCGGCTGACCACGGCCGCGACCATCGACTGCACCACGGCACGCGCATTGAAGACCTGGATCAACGAAGGGATGCGCCCGGCCTTCGGACGGCCCGAGGTCGTGGAACTCCGCATAGCGGCCAGCTATATCTGCCGCCCGCGCAACAACGTCCGCGGCGCCAAGATCAGCGAACACGGGCGCGGCAAGGCGATCGACATATCCGGCTTCATCCTGTCGAACGGGCGCGAGCTATCGGTGTCGGGCGATTACAACCGGATGATGCGCCGCGCACAGAAGGCCGCCTGCGGCATCTTCGGAACCACGCTGGGGCCCGGATCGGACGGCTATCACGAAGACCATCTGCATTTCGACACGTCCAACATGGACCGCCCCTACTGCCGGTAACGTCAGCGCAGGAAGGGGCGGGACCAAGCGGGATGGGGCCAAGTGTCATGCGCCCCTGCTGGAAGACCAAAGGCACGTCAAGCACATCCGGCGTCCCGTCCTGCTCGGCAAGAAGCTGCATCGCCCGCGTCACGGTTTCGGTCACCTGCGGCGTGATCAGACCCGCGGCAACCATCACGGGCACCATCTTGCGCCAGTTCTCGACCCGGATCTCGATCCGCCCGTCTGCCCGCCCGTCCGGGGCGGGCACGACCTCGCCCCGTCCGGAAATGACCAGATCGCCCCACGAAAGCAGCGCCTCGCGCAGCTTGACCGCCTCGATTGCAGGCCGTGTTTCGCCCACATGCCGGTCCACAGGTGCCGACAGGTCCACCCAGGCATCAAGCCGCAGCCGGTCGATCTGCTCCGGCAGGTCCGATTGACCCTGCAGTGCCATGCGGAAGGCGGCGTCAGGTTGCACCGTCGTCAGTTCAACGCCGATCTCGTGCGCAAGGGCGTCGTCCGGCGCACGGCGCGTCGCAAAGCGGGCGGATGTTGCCGAAATCTCCCACCCGGCCGTGGACCGGAGCGCCAGCCCGTCCCCGACGACCGTGGTCCGGTCAAGCACGAGGTCCGTCCCCGGAACCATCACGACGCTCCCCTGCACAAGGGTGCTCGTCACGACGACATCCTGCCCCGGCAGGATCAGCATCTGCTCTTGCGGCAGGGTCGCAATCAGATGCCACGGCTTCCATGTCATCGCGAAGACCTGCGCGAAAGGGGCGGTCCAGCCGGTCCCGCTCACCTCGTCCACGATGCGGGGCTGGGTGACGGTCAGGTCGAAACGGTTGGGAAAACCCTGCACGTCCACGCCCGACTGCGACACCTGCAAGGGCCCGCTCCCCTGCGAGGCGAACCAGTCCGTGACGCCATGCTCTACCGCGCGTGCGCCGACGAACCAGTATCCGCCCCACAGCCCCGCCGCGACAAGGACGACGACCAGTAACGTGCGCATGTTCGACCCTTTCCTTCATCGGTGGGCTGCTGTTTACAGGGGGGGCGAAAGGAGGGCCAGCCGATGCACGGCAACATGTGGGTCTTCGGCTACGGGTCGCTGATATGGCACCCCGGGTTTCCGGTGGCGGAACGGCAGGTGGCCCGCCTGACCGGATGGCATCGCAGCTTCTGCATGAGGTCGATCCATCATCGCGGCACGCCCGAGGCACCGGGTCTGGTGCTGGCCCTGGACCGCGCCGAGGGTGCGCATTGCGACGGCGTGGCCTTCCGCGTCGCCGCCGGAGCCGAGGAGGAAACGCTTGCCGCCCTGCGGGAAAGGGAGCTGGTTTCTTCGGCCTATCTGGAAACCGAACTGGACTGCACGCTGGTGGATGGCCAGAGGATCACCGCGCTCTGCTATGTCATCGATCCGCACCATTCGCAGTATTGCGGCGGGCTGCCGCTGGAGGAACAGGCACGCATCATTGCCGGTTCCACCGGGGGACGGGGTCCCAACCGCGACTATCTCTGGTCAACCGCCGCGCATCTGGCGGAACTGGGCATTGCCGATGCCGATCTGGACTGGCTGGCCGACAGGGTGCGCCAGATCACCCAATGACGCAGGCCTGATCCGCGGCGACTTGGCAGGGCGGTTGGGGCTGATATTCTGGCGACGGGCAGGACACAGGCAGGCGGACGGATGGAAAAGACAAAGGGCGACACCGCGCCGACATTCAGCCAGCCGATCCGGCAGATCACCGCGATGCTGCTGGTCTGCGGCCTTGTGGGCAGCGGGGCATGGCTCATCCACAACCAGGTCGCGGGCATCTTCCAGGCCAACCCGCTGGTCAACGGATTCATCGCGGGCGTGTTCGTGCTGGGTGTGCTGACCTGCTTCTGGCAGGTCGTCATCCTCGTGCAATCCGTGAGCTGGATCGAGGATTTCGTCCGCCACATCCCCGGCCACGACGCGACCAAACCGCCGCGCCTTCTGGCGCCACTGGCCGCGCTGCTGCGGTCGCGCGGGGCGCGGATGCAGATTTCATCCTCGTCTTCCCGATCGATCCTCGAATCCGTGGCCACCCGGATAGACGAGGCGCGGGACATCACGCGCTACCTTGCCAACCTTCTGGTATTCCTCGGCCTTCTGGGCACGTTCTACGGTCTTGCGACAACCGTCCCCGCCGTGGTCGAAACCATCCGCTCCCTTGCTCCGCAAGAGGGGGAAACGGGCCTGCAAGTCTTTGAAAAGCTGATGTCGGGACTGGAAAGCCAGCTGGGCGGGATGGGAACGGCCTTCTCGTCCTCGCTGCTGGGCCTTGCGGGATCGCTGGTGATCGGGCTTCTGGAACTCTTCGCCGGACATGGGCAAAACCGTTTCTACCGCGAGTTGGAGGAATGGCTTTCCTCCATCACACGGGTCAGCCTGTCATCCTCGGAAGCCGAAGGCAGCGACATGGCGGCCATGTCCGCCGTGCTGGATCAGGTCCAGGCGCAGATGGATGCGCTGCAATCGCTCTACACCCAGTCCGACATCACCCGCGTCATGGTCGAGGACAAGATCGACGACCTTGCCCGCGCCATCAGCCGCCTGTCCGACCGCCCGCAGGCCGAAGGCGGACAGACCGCCCTGCTGCAACGGATCGCCGAGGGGCAGGAACGCCTGCTGATGGCCATAACGGCGCAGACGGGTGACGGGTCGGCGCTGGGCGCCGATGCGGAAAGCCGGATGCGCCTGCGGTCGATCGATGTGCAACTGCTTAAAATCCTTGAGGAAATGGCAGCCGGCCGGCAAGAGGCGCTGGCGGACCTGCGCGGCGACCTTTCGGCCCTGACCTCTGCCATCCGGCAGTTGTCGCGCGGCACCGTCGGGCGGGGGTGACGGATGGCCCTCCGCTCGCGCCGCGATTCCTCGATCATCTGGCCGGGCTTCGTGGATGCCGTGACCACGCTCCTGATGGTGATGATGTTCGTCCTGACCATCTTCACCGTCATGCAGGTCGTGCTGCGGGACACGATCACCACCCAGTCGAACGAACTGGACAGCCTGACCGACCAGATCGCGCAGCTTGCCGATGCGCTGGGCCTTGAACGGCAACGCGCGGCGGGGCTGGAGCAGGAGGTGGGGCAGTTGTCCTCGTCCCTCGCCGCGGCGCAGGCCGAAGGGGAACGGCAGGCCTCGCTCATCGCCACGCTGACCGGACAACTTGCCACCGCGCAGGGGGATCTTGCGGCGGCACAGGGCCGGATCGCCAGTTTCGAGGCGCAGGTCGCATCGCTTCTGGCGGAACGCGACGCGGCGCGGGGGCAGGTGACGGAACTGGCGGCATCCGTGCAATCCCTTGAGGACGCACAGAAAAAACTGATCTCGGAGCAGGAGGCGCTGCAACTCGCCCTTGCCAAGGCGCGGGACGAGGTGGACGCAAATGCCGAAGCCGCCCGCCTTGCCGCCGCCCGCCGCGCGGCGATGGAGGCGCTGATCGCCGAGCTGCGCAGCCGGTCCGAAGGCGCGGAGGAACGGCTGTCCGAGGCCGAGGCGGCGCGACTGGTGGATGCCGCGGCGCTGGAGACCTTGCGCCAGAAGCTGAAGGGGTCCGAGGATGAACTGGCCGCCATGACCCTTGCGCTGGAGGAACAGCGCAAGCGGGCGGAAGAGACGCTGACGCTTCTCGCCGCGGCGCAGACCGCTGCGGCAAAGGCTGCCGAAGGCACGACCGAGAAGGACGCGGTCCTTGCAGCCGCGCAGAAGGCGCTTACGGACGAACAGGCCAAGTCCCTGGAATCGCACCGGAAAATGGCGCTGCTGAACGAACAGATCGGCGCGCTCAGGGCGCAGTTGGCGCAGTTGCAGGGGATACTCGACGCCGCGTCCGAACGGGACGAGGCAGCGCAGGTGCAGATCGACCAGTTGGGAACACAGCTCAACGCCGCACTGGCGCAGGTGGCGTCGGAACAGCGCAAACGGGCGGAACTGGAGGCGGCCGAAGCTGCCCGTCTGGCCGCCGAGAATGCAGACCTTGCCCGCTACCGCTCTGAATTCTTTGGCAAACTTTCCTCGCTGCTGGACGGGCGCGAAGGCGTGCGGGTGGTGGGGGACCGCTTCGTCTTCTCTTCCGAGGTGCTGTTCCAGCCGGGCGCTGCGGAACTGGCGCCCGAAGGGCAGGCGCAGATTGCGGGGGTTGTCGAAATCCTGAATGAAATCAGGGGGGAAATCCCGCCCGAGATCGACTGGATCATCCGCGTGGACGGCCATACCGACGACCGGCCCCTGTCCGGCACGGGGGAGTTCCGCGACAACTGGGAACTGTCGCAAGGCCGCGCCCTGTCCGTGGTGCGCTATATGCAGGATGTGCTGGGCTTCCCGCCCGAACGGCTGGCCGCCACCGGCTTTGGCGAATACCGCCCCGTCGCCGCCGGCAATGACGAATCCAGCCGCGCCCTCAACCGCCGGATCGAGCTGAAGCTGACCGAGCGTTAATTCTGCCCGAAATAACAGCGGCTTGGCCCGCATCGGCTGTACCGGACCCTGTGCCGCAGACTGTACCGCAAACTGTCTATACAAAATCCGGCAGACCGATCCCGCCAAACATGGTTAACCGTGCGCCACCGCACATGTCCTTCATCCCGGCCCAAATACCCCGGGGGGAAGGGGCGCGGTCCCCGCGCCCCTCGGGGGGCGGCGCCCCCCCGCGCCCTTTGACGGGGCGGAGGCCCCGGCAAAGGGGAAAGGCGTGCCGCGGAACGCGGCTCCTTATTGCAGGTCGCGGAAGGCGTGCTGCATCCGCTCCACCGCCTGCTGCACCACGGCGCGGGGGGTGGCGATGTTGAAGCGCAGGAAATGCCCGCCCCCCTGACCGAAGCTTTCGCCATGGTTGGTGGCGATCTTCGCATCCTTTTCCACCCGCGCGATGAATTCCGCCGCCGTCATGCCGGTGCCGGAGAAATCGAGCCAGGCCAGATAGGTCGCCTCCAGCCGCATGGACCGCAGGCCGGGGATGGCGGACATTCCGGCGTCGAAGACCTGCCGGTTGCCGTCCAGATAGGCCATCAGCCCGTCCACCCATGCCGCCCCGTCGGCCGAATAGGCGGCAGGGACCATCCGCATCCCGAAGCTGTTGCCGGATATGCCCAGCGCCATGATCCGGCCTGAGAATTTCGCCTTCAGCGCGGGGTCGGTGATGATGACGTTGCCGGTATGGCAGCCCGCGATGTTGAAGGTCTTGGTCGTGGCCGTCATCATCACCAGACGGTCCGCGATATCCGGCGCGGCCAGCGTCATGGGGATATGCATGTGGCCCGGATAGACGAGGTCGTGGTGAATCTCGTCCGAGACGAGGATCAGGTCATGGCGTTTGCAGAAATCGGCCACGCCGCGCAGTTCCGCCGCCGTCCAGACCCGCCCGCCCGGATTGTGGGGCGAGCAGAGGATGAACATCCGCTCCGTCCCCGCCATCAGGGCATCCCATCCGGCGAAGTCCATTTCATAGCGGCCATCGACCAGCGCGAGCGGACATTCCCGCACCTCGCGCCCTGCCGCTTTGATCGTCCGGGCGAAGGCGTGATAGACCGGCGTCGTCAGCACCACCCCGTCGCCCGGCTGCGTGAAGGCGTCGATGCACAGACCCGTGCCGTTCACCAGCCCGTGGGTGGTGAAGATGTCGCCCTTGTCCACCGCCCAGCCGTGGCGCGTCTGCATCCACCAGCGGATCGAGTCCAGATAGTCGCCGTCATCGCCGAAATAACCGTAGATGCCGTGGGCGGCCATATCCTCGACCACGCGCTGCACGGAATGCGGGGGGCGGAAGTCCATGTCGGCCACCCACATGGCAAGACCGTCGGACGATGGCACGCCATAGAGGCGTTCCATCATGTCCCATTTCACGCAATGGGTTCCCATGCGGTCGATGCGGGTGTCGAAGTCCATGTCAGCCCCTTCTTCACTGCGATGGGGAAGGAATAGCAAGGCGGGGCGTCTGTTCCAAGTTGGAAATTGAATGCGATACAATTTCCCGCATGTGAAGCGAAAGACGGAACATCGTTTCACAAAATAGGATAGAATCGGAATTACCGTCCGACCTGCGCCTGCCATCCCCCGTTGTTGCAGCCCCACCCGCTTTTCCGCTAATCAGGCCACATGATCCGCCCCATCCTGATCCATCCCGACCCGCGCCTCAAGAAGCTCTGCGAACCTGTCGCCGAAGTGACGGCCGATATGGGCAGGCTGGCCGAGGACATGTTGGAAACCATGTATGCCGCCCCCGGCATCGGCCTTGCCGCGCCGCAGATCGGGGTGATCAAGCGCGTGATCGTCATGGATTGCGTGAAGGGCGAGGATGAGGCCCCGCGCCCGCTGGTCATGTTCAACCCCGAGATCACGTGGTCCTCCGAGGATCTGTCCACCTATGAGGAGGGCTGTCTGTCCATCCCCGACCAATATGCCGAAGTGCAACGCCCCGCCGAGGTGCGCGTGCGCTGGACGGGTCTGGACGGGAAACCGCAGGAGGAACAATTCGCCGGTCTCTGGGCGACCTGCGTGCAGCACGAGATCGACCATCTGAACGGCAAGCTCTTCATCGATTATCTGGGCCTGATGCGTCGGCAGATGATCACCCGCAAGATGGAAAAGCTGAAGCGCGAAAGGGCGCGGCAGGAGTGACGGCGCGTCCCTGCCTGCCCTGGCCGCATCCCTGCCTGCGCAGCCCCGCCGCGACGGTCGGGGCGATCACCGACGAGGTGCGGGCAATCTGGGCCGACATGATCGACACGATGGAGGCGATGCCGGGTTACGGGCTGGCCGCCGTGCAGATCGGGGTGCCGCTGCGGCTGGCCGTGGTGGATTGTTCGACCAAGCGGGGGCAGGCCATCCGCATGGCCAACCCCGAGGTGCTGCATGCCAGCGTGCAGTTGCGCGACCATGAGGAAGCATCGCCCAACCTGCCCGGCGTGTCGGCGGTGGTGTCGCGGCCGCGTGCGGTGACGGTGCGCTTCCTGAACGAAAAGGGAGAGGTGGAGGAGCGCGATTTCGTCCATCTCTGGGCGACATCGGTGCAGCACCAGATCGACCATCTGGCGGGGAAGATGTATTTCGACCTGCTCTCGCCCCTGAAGCGGAAGATGCTGATCGCCAAGGCGGACAAGCTGCGGAGGCGCGGGTGAAGGTCGTCTTCATGGGCACGCCCGAGTTTTCGGTGCCGGTGCTGGAGGCTTTGGCAGCAGCGCATCAGGTGGTGGCGGTCTATTCCCAGCCCCCGCGTCCGGCGGGGCGGGGCAAGGAGCTGCGCCCTTCGCCCGTGCAGGCCTGTGCGGAACGTCTGGGCCTGCCGGTACGCCATCCCGTCAGCCTGAAGGG